>CBFGOU010000652.1:0-3291 GCA_965650445.1 uncultured Oxalobacteraceae bacterium
GCCGCCATGGCGATGCGTGAAGACGGCTACGAGACCATCATGGTCAACTGCAATCCGGAGACCGTCTCGACCGACTACGACACTTCCGACCGCCTGTATTTCGAGTCCCTGACCCTGGAAGACGTGCTGGAAATCGTCGCGCTGGAAAAGCCGGTCGGCGTGATCGTCCAGTATGGCGGCCAGACTCCGCTGAAGCTGGCGCTGTCGCTGGAGGCGAACGGCGTGCCGATCATCGGCACCTCGCCGGACATGATCGACGCCGCCGAGGACCGCGAGCGCTTCCAGAAGCTGCTGCACTCGCTGGAACTGCGCCAGCCGCTCAACCGTACCGCGCGCACCGAATCCGACGCCGTGCGCCTGGCCGACGAAATCGGCTACCCGCTGGTGGTGCGCCCCTCGTATGTGCTGGGCGGGCGCGCGATGGAAATCGTGCACGAGCAGGCCGACCTGGAACGCTACATGCGCGAAGCGGTCAAGGTGTCGCACGATTCGCCGGTGCTGCTGGACCGCTTCCTCAACGACGCCATCGAAGTCGACGTGGACTGCGTGTCGGACGGCACCAGGGTGGTCATGGGCGGCGTGATGGAGCACATCGAACAGGCCGGCATCCACTCGGGCGACTCGGCCTGCTCGCTGCCGCCGTATTCGCTGTCGCAGGACACCATCAATGAACTCAAGCGCCAGACCGAATGCATGGCGCGCGGCCTGAACGTGGTCGGCCTGATGAACGTGCAGTTCGCGATCCAGCAAATCAAGGTCGACGGCAAGGTGCGCGACAATGTCTACGTCCTGGAAGTGAATCCGCGCGCCTCGCGCACCGTGCCGTTCGTGTCGAAAGCCACCGGTCTGCAGCTGGCCAAGATCGCCGCGCGCTGCATGGCGGGCCAGTCGCTGGAAAGCCAGGGCGTCACCCACGAAGTGATTCCACCGTATTTCAGCGTCAAGGAGGCCGTGTTCCCGTTTGCCAAATTCCCCGGCGTGGACACCATCCTCAGCCCGGAGATGAAGTCGACCGGCGAAGTGATGGGTGTGGGCGCCACCTTCGGCGAGGCTTTCTACAAAGCCCAGCTGGCCGCCAACGTGCGCCTGCCGCGCTCCGGCCGGGTGTTCATGCGCGTCAAACGCAGCGACCAGGCCCGTGCCGTAGCGCTGGCGCGGGCGCTGGTGGCGGAAGGCTTCACGCTGTGCGCCAGCCACGTCACCGCGATCGTGATCGGCGCCGGCGACATTCCGGTGACCACGGTGGACGACGCCGAGGTGCTCGGCCAGCTCAAGCGGCGCGAGATTTCGCTGGTGGTGCTGACCGTGGACGAGAAACGCACCACCATTACGGCATCGCGCTCGCTGCGCGTGGCCGCGCTGGCCTCCGGCGCGCCGTTCTACACCACCATCGCCGGCGCCGAAGCGGCGCTGGAAGGCATCCGCCACATCGACAGCTACGGCCTGTATTCGCTGCGCGCACTGCACAGCCCCGCGCCGGAGGCGCCGGCACCGGCAGGGCGGCTGGCCCTGACCGAAGCCGACCTGGCCGCCGCTGCCACCGAGCTGCCCGAGCGCCGCGCCCGCGCACGCGTGCGCACGGTCGGCGCCGACCCGGTCAAGCTGTTCATCCGCCAGCCGTTCACCGAGTCCGACGCCGAACAGCAGCGCATGATCAACGAGATCATGCACCTGATCGACAGCGCCAACGGGGCACCGTATCCGTTCGACTACCTGACCGGCATCCAGGCCGAGAGCGCCCACACGTTCAAGCAGTCGTTCGAGCGCAATCAGAACAGGCCGTTCACGCCCAAGAACTTCCGCGACCACCGCCTGGCCCTGCTGGACCAGGCCGACGCGATGATCAACATCCGGGTTGGCATGAGCGAGAGCAGTGCGTTCGAACTGAGTTATCACATTTTCAAGGGACGCCGCACGCCAGTGTTGTTTTTAGTGTGGAAACAGGCGCCAATTAAGACCACGCTGATCCGAGAGCTGGAAGATCTGGTCGATGTGACGTACATTGAATTCGATCGTGTCGATGAGCTGCGCGAAGGGATTCACCGCTTTTTCAACAGCCACCGGCTGGGCAACACCTAGTACATCAAGCAGTACCGGCTAACACATCAAGCAGTACCGGCTAACGCTAACACCACAGGAGTAGTTCATGTTTGAAAATCTTAAAATAAAAACACTCGTTATCGGCGCTCTGGGCGTGCTGATCACCCTCATGCTGGCCATTGGAGCAATGGGGAAGTACGGCGCGGACCGGTCGGTCGGTCTGGTCAAGACCGTGATTCTGTCTGACCAGAAGAGCGCCTTCGACCAGGCCTCCATCCGCCTCGACATGGAACTGGCGCGCAGCCAGATCCTGCAGGCCCTGCAGCACAACCCGACCCTGTCGTGGGCGCAGCTGCACGACCATCCGCTGACCGTGCACTTCAACCAGATCGAGGAGCTGGCGGCGAACACCGAGTCCAAGTGGGCGAAGTACATCGCCTCGGTGACGAACGCGGATGAGAAGCGCCTGGCTGAAGACTGGTATGCCAAGAGCGACCAGCTGGGCGTTGCCCACATCAAGGCGGCCAGCGCGGCGATCAAGGCGAACGACTGGGACGGCGCCGAGACGGTGCTGATCACGAAGATCAATCCATCGTACCGCGTCGGCGACATGGCCATGAAGGCGCTGAGCGATGCGTCGGCCGAGCGCGCGCAGTCGAATGAAGCCAACGTGGCGGCGAGCCTGAAGCACACCGCCTACATCATGGGCGGCGTACTGCTGGTGGCGGTGATTATCGGCGTCGCGGTGGGCATGACCCTGGTACGCTCGATCTCCGAGCCGCTCAGCGAAGCGACCGCGATTGCCTCGCGCGTGGCGGAAGGCGACCTGACCGGCCAGATCATTGCCGAGGGCGACAACGAGATCGGCCGGCTGATGACTGCACTGGGCAAGATGAAGGCCAACCTGGCCGGCATCGTCGCTGAAGTGCGCACCAGTACCGACACCATTTCCAGCGCCTCCGGCCAGATCGCCGCGGGCAATATGGACTTGTCGCAGCGTACCGGCGAACAGGCCGGTTCGCTCGAGAAGACCGCCTCGTCGATGGAAGAACTGACCAGCACCGTGCGTCAGAACGCCGACAATGCGCGCCAGGCCAATATGCTGGCGGTGTCGGCTTCGGAAGTGGCGGTACGCGGTGGCGATGTGGTGGCGCAGGTGGTGGACACCATGGGCTCGATCAACGAGTCCTCGCGCAAGATCGTCGACATCATCGGCGTCATCGACGGCATCGCCTTCCAGACCAACATCCT
>CBFGOU010000653.1:0-3290 GCA_965650445.1 uncultured Oxalobacteraceae bacterium
GGCGCTCAAGCGCGGCGTGCACGTCGTGGTCGGCACCCCGGGCCGTGTCATCGATCACCTCGATCGCGGCACCCTGGACCTGTCCGAGCTGCGTTGCCTGGTGCTGGACGAAGCCGACGAAATGCTGCGCATGGGCTTCATCGACGATGTCGAGAACGTCCTCAAGAAGACCCCGGAAACGCGCCAGGTCGCGCTGTTCTCGGCGACCATGCCGGCGCCGATCAAGCGCATCGCCCAGACCTACCTGAAGCAGCCGGTCGAGATCGCGATCAAGGCCAAGACCACCACCGCGGCCAACATCCGCCAGCGCTACTGGTCGGTCAGCGGCGTGCACAAGCTCGACGCCCTGACCCGCATCCTCGAAGCCGAAACCTTCGACGCGATGATCGTGTTCTCGCGCACCAAGCTGGGCACCGAGGAACTGGCCGAGAAGCTGTCCGCCAGGGGCATCTCCGCCGCCGCGATCAACGGCGATGTGCAGCAGGCGCAGCGCGAGAAGACCATCCAGAACCTCAAGGACGGCAAGATCGACGTCCTGGTCGCCACCGACGTGGCCGCGCGCGGCCTGGACGTGGAGCGCATCAGCCACGTGATCAACTTCGACGTGCCGTCCGATCCGGAAAGCTACACCCACCGCATCGGCCGCACCGGACGGGCCGGCCGCAGCGGCGAAGCGATCCTGTTCATCACCCCGCGCGAGCAGGGCCTGTTGAAAGCCATCGAACGCGCCACGCGCCAGCCGGTATCGCCGCTGACGCTGCCGACCGTCAAAGCCGTCAACGACGTGCGCATCGCCAAATTCAAGGACCAGATCACCGAGGCGCTGGCCGCCGATGGGCTGGACGTGTTCCGCGCCCTGATCGAGGAATTCGAGCGCGAACAGAACGTACCGGCCATCGAGATCGCCGCCGCGCTGGCACGCATGGCGCGTGGCGACGTGCCGTTCCTGCTCGAAAAGCCCAATCGCGATGCGAAGGCGCTCGCCCCTGCGCCTGCGCGTCCGGCGTTTGAAGAGCGTCCGGCGCGCGCGCCGCGCGAGGCCGCTCCGGTCAAGCGCGAACGCGCGGCCACGCGGGCGCAGGAAGACGGCATGGCCACCTTCCGCATCGAAGTCGGTCACGCGCACGGCGTCAAACCGGGCAATATCGTCGGCGCCATCGCCAACGAGGCGGGCATCGATTCGAAGTACATCGGCCGCATCGAAATCTACGACGACTACAGCATGCTCGACCTGCCGGGCGATATGCCGCCCGACCTGATCGATCACCTGAAAACCGTGTGGGTGGCGGGCCAGCAGCTGAGCATCACGCGCGACGGCGAGCCGCCGGCGCCGAAGAAGGCCGGGTTCGGCAAGAAGCCCGGCGCCGAACGGCGTTTGGCCGACAAGGGCGCGCCGAAGGGCAAGAAGCCGCACCGCAAAGGGTCGTAAGGGGGGGCTGCGCGCTTCCGGCATAAGGTCCTTGGCAGAATCTGCGATAGCGCGCACGAATTTGTATGGGCTATCCCGGGAACATGCGCAGTTCCGACAGCTGCGCCAGCAAGACGAGATGCTCGACAGCCTTCACCTTCTGCAGGTGATCGAGGGTGGCTGGGCCGCCCAAGGCAAGCGCTGGCACGAATCCGTACATCTCGTCGTACTTAAGCCGCCCGAGCTTGCTCAGCGCCGGGGCAAATAAACGCTCTCCATTGACGTCCGAGAGATCGTTCCCCCCGCGATTTTGCGCGCCGAAGAATGATCGAACACTCCTATCCCGATCTGAGGGCGGGGGGGAGGGTTTCATCATGACTGCGTCCACAGCGACGATGCTTAATCTGCTGGCAGAACGCTCACTAAGAAAATAGATTTCGCCGAAAGCACCGCGCGCAATGACGTGATAAACGTCTTCTTCCATGAACCTGGTGTCGCCAATCCACGCGTCAACTACCGGCTCGTACTCTTGCGGATCGACTGTCCAAAACAGGCCGTCCGCATATCCAGTCCAGCCATGCTCCTGCCAATACGCCAGCAACTGGTCGGGCAACTTGCCGCGATAGCGGTCGATGCTTGATTGGGGTACCCAGCGTCGTTCAACTGGCGGGCCAAATTCTTCTAGAAAGTGCTCGAAAAATTCATCCATCTCAACATTCCCATGTGCGCCGGGATAGTTCTGTATTCATCTCAAATATAAGGGCTATCCCGGGAACATGCGCAACTCCGACATCTGAGCCAGCATGACGAGATGCTCGATAGCCTTTACCTTCTGCAGGTGATTGAGGGTGGCCGGACCGCCAAGGGCAAGCGCTGGAACGAATCCGTACATCTCGTCGTACTTTAACGGTCCGAGTTTTTTCAGCGCCCGGGTAAACAGGCGTTTTCCATTGACGTCACAGAGATCATTCGCCCCGCGATTTTGTGCGCTAAAGAATGCTAGGACAGCTCTATCCCGATCCGACGGGGGGGAGAATGGCTTCATCATGACCGCGTCCACGGCGACGATGCTTAATCTACTGGCAGAACGCTCACCAAGAAAATAGATCTCGCCGAAAGCACCGCGCGCAATGACGTGATAAACGTCGTCCTCCATGAAACTTGTATCGCCGAGCCACGCGTCAACTACCGGCTCGTACTCTTGCGGATCGACTGTCCAGAACAGGCCATCCGCATATCCAGTCCAGCCATGCTCCTCCCAGTATGCCAGCAACTGGTCGGGCAACTTGCCGCGATAGCGGTCAATGCTTGATTGAGGAACCCAGCGCCGCTCAACCGGCGGGCCAAACTGTTTTAAAAAATACTCGAAATACTCATCCATTTTCAGCTTCCTCTTCCTATTTGCAGCGTGCCAGTTTTGCATTCATCGTAGCAGTTTTGCGCACACCATCAGGCACATCGTTCGCTGCAGCGTCTAGCTGGGCAATACGGTCCTTCCATTGCCGACCGATCCTGCTGTTGACATTGCGATCGCCGAAACCTGCAATCTCGTCGGCTCCTCCCGCGACCATGTCCGGACTGTGGAGTGCGGCCAGGGCGTCCATCGTCTCTTTCGCTGCTCGTGCTGCTTGCTCATTCGCGCTGGCTGGATCGAGCCCTTGGCCAACCAGTTTCTCAGTTCGCTCACGCACTAGGCTGTCCTGATATTCCTTGCGCGCTTGCCGTGCTACCTTTTGATCGCGCGCCACCGCTCCCTGCTTGAAGGCCGCCCGCGCATCCAGATACTCGCTCACGGTCATGGCGTTGATGCCTCTTTCTTGATCGACAAGTTGCCTGTCGAACTCGGGAATTTTTTGCTGCGGCAGGTTGTGTGGCTCGAAAC
>CBFGOU010000654.1:0-3282 GCA_965650445.1 uncultured Oxalobacteraceae bacterium
CGTAGGCAACGGCCCAGAACACATTGGCCACCAGCAGGCCCCAGGCGAGCGCCGGTACCTGGCCCTGCACGGCGGCAAAGGCCATCGGGATGCCGAAGCCGAAAGCGATGCCCAGATAAGCCTGGGGAATGGCGAAGAAACGCTTGAAGTAGGGGTAGGAGCCGGCGATGAGCACGGCGGCCACCGACAATTGCTTGGTCAGGGCGTTCAGCGGCCAGATCAGCAGGAAGGAGATCAGCGCCAGGCCGCCGCCAATGGCCAGCGCTTCCCACGGGGCGATGCGCCCGCTGGTCAGGGGCCGCTCGGCGGTGCGCTTGACGTGGCGGTCGAAGTCGCGGTCGGCGTAGTCGTTGATGGCGCAGCCGGCCGAGCGCATCAGCGCGGTGCCCAGGCTAAAGATCAGCAACATCAGGGGATCGGGGACGCCGCTCGATGCAATCCACAGAGCCATCAGGGTCGGCCACAGCAGCAACAGGATGCCGATCGGCTTGTCCATCCGGACCAGACGGAGATAAAGCGCCAGCTTGTTCACGAAGCCCGGATTGTCGAGTTGATCAAGGCTGGCATTCTACTTAAATTGCGCCGCGCAGTAGGATTTTCGAGGGTCCCCTTCACGCGGCGGCCTGCTCCAGCGGCAGCATGTCCACGCCCGGCAAATCGCAGGCGGCGACGGCGTTGCAGACGGCGTCGATGGCGGCGCGCCGGGTAAAGCTCTTGCGCCACACAATGACCACGCGGCGCGAAGGCAGTGGCGCCTGGAACGGGCGGAAGGCCAGCATGCCGCCGTCCGGGTGCATGTCGGGCACGGAGGCGCGCGGCAGCACGGTCAGGCCGATGCCGCTGGCGACCATGTGGCGGATGGTTTCCAGCGAGGAGCCTTCGAAGGTGCGCTGCATGCCGTTGCCCGGTGCGGAAAAGCGCGCCATCTCGGGACAGACTTCCAGCACCTGGTCGCGGAAGCAGTGGCCGTTGCCGAGCAGGAGCATGGTTTCGGACTTGAGGTCTTCGGCCGAAATGTCCTTGCGCGCGGCCCAGGGGTGCTGGCGTGGCATGGCGACAACAAACGGTTCGTCGTACAGCACTTGCATCGACATGCCGTGTTCGGGCAGGGGCAGCGCCATGATGGCGGCGTCGAGCTCGCCCTGGCGCAGCAGTTCGAGCAGGCGCACGGTGAAGTTCTCCTGCAAAATCAGGGGCATCTGCGGCACCTGCTCGATCAGGTTCTTGACCAGCGGCGGCAGCAGGTAGGGGCCGACGGTGTAGATCACGCCCAGGCGCAGCGGGCCGGCGAGCGGGTCCTTGTTCTGCTTGGCCAGCTCCTTGATGGCGGCGGTCTGTTCCAGCACCCGTTCGGCCTGGGCGATGATCTGGCTGCCCAGCGGGGTGACGGACACTTCCGCCCCGCCGCGCTCGAACAGCACGACCCCAAGCTCGTCTTCGAGCTTCTTGATGGCGACGGACAGGGTGGGCTGGGCCACGTAGCAGGCTTCGGCGGCATGGCCGAAGTGTTTGGCCCGCGCGACGGCGACAATGTATTTCAGCTCGGTCAGGGTCATATCGGCGTGGTGACAGTGGATGTAATCACATCGTGACACAATGTTGCCAGACGGTCAGCAATGAATGCATATTCTAGCGGAACACTGTGGTTATATTTGCTCTGGAGATGGTTTTTCGGCCCGCGCTTGCTTATCATCTGGGGACCTCGAAAAACCGTAGCGAAAGGCCCCGCATGTCTACTTTTGGTCCCGCCGAAGCCCAGGCCTATATCCACAAGCTGCTCACTGTAATGCATCACCAGGGCGGTTCGGATCTGTTCGTGTCGGCCGATTTCCCGCCGAGCATGAAGCATCAGGGCGCCATGAAGCCGCTGAGCCAGCAGAAGCTGACCGGGGAAGTCACGCGCGCCCTGGCGCTGTCGCTGATGAACGATAAGCAGCGGACCGAGTTCGAGCAGAACATGGAGTGCAATTTCGCCATCTCCTTGCCGAATGTGTGCCGGTTCCGGGTCAATGTGTTCGTGCAGCAGCAGTGCGTGGCCATGGTGGTGCGCACGATCGCCTCGGAAATTCCGAATTTCGAAAAGCTCGACCTGCCCGAAGTGCTGAAAGACGTCATCATGACCAAGCGCGGCCTGGTGCTGGTGGTGGGCGGCACCGGTTCGGGCAAGTCGACGACCCTGGCGGCGATGATCGATTACCGCAACGCCAATTCGGCCGGCCATATCATCACGGTGGAAGACCCGGTCGAGTACGTGCACAAGAACAAGGGTTGCCTGATCACCCACCGCGAGGTCGGCGTCGATACGCTGTCCTGGCACAACGCCCTGAAGAACACCCTGCGCCAGGCGCCGGACGTGATCCTGATCGGCGAGATCCGCGACACCGAAACCATGGAGCACGCCATCGCCTTCGCGGAAACCGGCCACCTGTGCCTGGGCACCCTGCATGCGAACAATTCCAACCAGACCATGGACCGGATCATCAACTTCTTCCCGGAAGAGCGGCGCAACCAGCTGCTGATGGATCTGTCGTCGAACCTGCGCGCCATCGTTTCGCAGCGGCTGGTGCGCACCGAGGATGGCAAGGGCCGCAAGGCGGCCATCGAAATCCTGCTCAATACCGCCACCATCGGCGAGATGATCCTGAAAGGGAACTTCCAGGGCATCAAGGAGATCATGCACAAGTCGCGCGAGCTGGGCATGTGCACCTTCGACCAGGCCCTGTACGAGTTGTACAACAAGGGCTACATCGCTTACGACGAAGCCATCCGCAACGCCGGTTCGGCCAACGGCCTGCGCCTGCAAATCAAGCTGCGCGGCGACCGCAAGGAACCAGGCGACGGCGGCACCTCCGCTGCCGCCGACTTGTCGATGGCGATCGAAGAAGAACCAGAAGAAGAATGAGGATGAAAAGACTAGGGGCTGAAGCTATGCTGGCATTTGAACAAAAGATTTGCACCCGCGAGCAATTGCGCGCCCGCGTGGCGGCGCTGCCCAAGCCGGTGGTGCTGACGAATGGTGTGTTCGACATATTGCACCGCGGTCACGTGACCTACCTGGCCGAAGCGCGCGCACTGGGCGCTTCACTGGTGGTGGCGGCCAATACCGATGCCTCGGTCAAGCGGCTGGGCAAGGGCGACGACCGTCCGCTGAATAATGCGGCCGACCGCATGGCGGTGCTGGCGGCACTGGAAGCGGTCAGCCTGGTGGTGGATTTCGACGAGGATACGGCGCTGGAAGTGGTGCTCGAAGCGCAGCCGGAGATCTATGCCAAGGGCGGCGAT
>CBFGOU010000655.1:0-3270 GCA_965650445.1 uncultured Oxalobacteraceae bacterium
GAATGGCCTGAGCCTCGCAAGACCCGAGACGAGTTGCTTGCCGCGATTCAGGAAGTCCTTGGCAAAATTCCTGGCAACAACTACGAGTTCTCCCAGCCCATTCAGTTGCGCTTCAACGAGCTGATCTCGGGTGTGCGAAGCGACGTGGCGGTGAAGATTTTCGGTGACGACATGGACGTGTTGAACAAGTCCGCCGAAGAGGTTTCCGCCATGCTGCAGAAGATCCAGGGGTCATCCGAGGTGAAGGTCGAGCAGACAACAGGCCTTCCGATGCTCACGGTCAACATCGACCGCCAGAAGGCCGCACGCTATGGCCTGAACGTCGCCGACATCCAGGACACCGTGGCCACGGCCATCGGCGGACGTGAGGCTGGCACCATGTTCGAGGGCGACCGCCGATTCGACATCCTGGTTCGACTGCCCGAAGCCCTGCGCAACGACCTGGAGGGAATGAAGCGGCTGCCCATTGCGCTCCCACGCTCCGGAACGGGCACGGAGGGCAAGACCAACTTCATTCCGCTGGGTGAGGTTGCTTCGTTCGATCTGGCACCAGGGCCCAACCAGGTCAGCCGCGAGAACGGAAAGCGGCGCATTGTGGTGAGCACCAACGTGCGCGGACGCGATGTGGGATCTTTCGTGGCTGACGCCGAGCAAGGCCTCGCTCAAATCAAGATCCCTACGGGCTACTGGACGAGCTGGGGTGGAACCTTCGAGAACCTGCAATCGGCTACGAAGCGCTTGCAGATCGTCGTGCCCGTGTCCTTGCTGCTGGTCTTCGTCCTTTTGTTCGCGATGTTCGGAAACGTCAAGGATGGATTGCTGGTCTTCACTGGTATTCCATTCGCGCTGACGGGCGGCATCTTGGCGCTTTGGCTTCGCGATATTCCGATGTCTATCTCAGCGGCGGTAGGATTTATTGCGCTGTCGGGGGTGGCCGTTCTCAACGGGCTGGTGATGATTTCCTACATCCGAAGCTTGAGAGAAGGCGGTGTGGGCCTTGACGAGGCGATCCGTGAAGGCGCTCTGACCCGTTTGCGGCCCGTTCTGATGACCGCCTTGGTGGCCTCACTGGGCTTCATTCCCATGGCCATCGCTACAGGCACCGGCGCTGAAGTCCAGCGTCCCCTGGCAACCGTGGTGATTGGCGGAATTCTTTCATCCACGCTGCTCACGCTTCTCGTGCTGCCGATTCTTTATCGGCTGGCCCACAGGCCCGATGAAGAAGCTGAGGACGTGTCCGCTGAGCCCTCTCACCCTGAAGCACCGAAGCCCGTGTAGCCGTAGACGGTCCCGCTGATCGCGGGACCTTCCCTTTTCTCCAACCCCAAAGGAACTGTCATGAAGCTCTCCCATCTCATCCTCGCCCTCACAGTGTCGATCTCGGGCGCGTCCATCGCTGCCGACAACCACGGCCACGACGTAAAGCCGATGCACGGTGGTGCCGTTGCGGAAGCCAAGGACGTCGAGTACGAATTCGTTGCCAGCGCCGACAAGCTGCAGCTCTATATGCGCGACCACGGGAAGCCAGTTGCAGTGGCGGGAATGACCGCCAAGGTCACTCTGCTGGCAGGCAGCGACAAGCAGGATGTCCAGCTCCAAGCCGGTGATGGCAAGCTGGAAGCCACGGGCAGCTTCAAAGTCCCCGCCGGTACCAAAGCAGTCGTCGCTGTCTCGAAGGCCGGCAAGTCGGTCGCTTCCGTCCGCTTCACGCTGAAGTAACACGAACGCTGTCTGGACCATTGCCCCCCAGCACTCAGAGCGGGCGATAGAGCTGTCTGCGGTCAACGATTCTCGTCCAGGCGACGTCACCGTAGTGGCGGGCTTGGACCGCCCCTCGGCGCTTGTATGTTCCCATCCCGAGGGGCAAAAGGAGCGATCCATGTCAATGCAAGCGGCTCAAGGCGGGCTCTTTGCCAAGCTGTTCTGGATCTGGATCGGCTTGTTGATCTCGGTGTTTGTGTTTTGGCGACTGCGGCACATGTGGCTCAAACGCCATCCCCCGATGGAAATTCGAACCAAGTACAGCCGACGCCTGGCCAAGCGACTGAGGGAGCGGCAGGCAGTCCGATTGAAATGCCGAACTACTGGAAAACCGCAGAACCGGCGCCGACATTGAGCACGAAGGGCCCGAACGCGACCGCGGACAAGCCCAGTCAACGGAGCAACCGGATTCAATCTCAGGAGACAGACCATGGGTAAAGGTTCCGATCACGCTTTGCCGGCGGCGGGAAACGAAAAGGCATTGCGCTACGCGCTGATGCTCACCGGCGGCTTCATGCTGGCCGAAGTCATTGGCGGCGTCATGCTCAATAGCCTGGCTCTGCTATCCGATGCCGCACACATGTTCACCGACGTGGCGGCTCTGGCCATTGCGCTGGCAGCCATTCGCGTCGGCCGCCGGGCTGTAGACGACCGTCGCACCTTCGGCTATCACCGATTCGAGATCCTGGCTGCCGCGTTCAACGCTTTGCTCCTGTTTGGCGTCGCGGCCTACATCCTCTACGAGGCGTGGCAACGCTGGAGCAACCCGCCTGCTGTTCAAACCACGGGAGTCCTGGTGATCGCTGTCCTCGGCACGATCGTCAACCTCGTGAGCATGCGCCTCCTAACCTCTGGCAAGGATTCCAGCCTCAACGTCAAAGGCGCGTATCTTGAAGTGTGGAGCGACCTGCTCGGCTCGATTGGCGTCATCGTGGGAGCGTTGGTCATTCTGTTCACGGGATGGAACTGGGTGGACACCGTCATTGCGGTAGCTATCGGCCTGTGGGTGCTGCCACGCACCTGGATCCTTCTGAAGGAGACGCTCAACATCCTGTTGGAAGGAGTCCCCGACGGCATCGACCTGCCTCAGCTAAAGCAGGCACTGGCGGATATGCCAGGGGTGTCTTCCGTACATGAACTGCATGTTTGGGCAGTGAGCAGCGCCAAGACAAGCCTGAGCGCACACATTGTGTACAACCCCGACGCGGCACACCCAGAGGCCATGCTGGCGGCCATCAATCAGATGCTGGAAAAGCAGTTCGAAATCACCCACACCACCATCCAATTGGAAACTGAAGCCTGCGGTACGGCTGTGGCCGACGCGTCGAATGCCGGTGCGGATCACTGGAGGGCTTCTGTGTGATCCCCGCGCGGATGTCCACCGCCAGTTCCTGCTTGCCAGAGGTCAGCGCACGCCTGTTGCGCTTGCTGGCGCCGTGCGTAGTGACCGTGCTGGTCGCTGGCTGCGCGACGCCGGTGTACGAGGGCTCCCTGCCATGGGCAGATGGT
>CBFGOU010000656.1:0-3246 GCA_965650445.1 uncultured Oxalobacteraceae bacterium
ATGAAGCTGGGCGTCATGCGGATGCGGGTCAGCGTCGATGCGCGCAGGGCCGCGTTCAGGGACTGGGCATCGCTGGCCAGGGTGCGCGGTTCGGCGTGCAGCGCTTCGATCTGGCTGGGCGCGAAGCGCAGCGAGGTCGAATTTTGAAAGCGCAGGAAATTCTCGACGGCGCCCACGCGCACATCGCCATGGCGGCGCAGCCACAGCTCCAGCAAGCGCACCGCCTGAAAATACTGGAAGCGCTGCGGCGTGGCGAACAGGCGTTCGATTACAGCAGGTTCAAATCGCCGCTGCGTGGCTTGAGTGTCAATAACGCTTCTCCGCTTTTGTTCGAAACGATCACCAGCTGGGCGAAGCTGTTGGTGTGCGCGTACAAACCCAGGAAGCGCTCGATCACGTGGGCAAAGGTGTCGATGCCGCTGCCGACGAACGCTTCCTCGTCGATCGTCAGGCGCACTTCGGTGCCGCGTACCAGGCAGGCGAACGGGTTCCCGGCCAGCCAGCTGGTGACGGCGCGGTGCGCGACTCCGGCGATGCCGCCGATCTGGCGCTGCGTCGCCGCCGAGCGCGGCAGGTCGTACAGGGTCAGCATCTCGCGCAGGGCGTCCACCCCGCCGTCGGCCAGCGACAGGTGGTTCAGGGCCAGGTGCGAGATCAGGCGCCAGTGCCCGCCGTTGCCGCATTCGAAGCGGTAGCTGGCGCTGGGTTTGCGCAGCAGGGGCACGCCTGCCAGCATCGATCCGCCGGGGCCGAACAGGTCGCCGCCCGGCTGGCCATAGCCCAGCGTGGATGGCAGATCGCCGTTCGAACAGGTCAGCGCCACGCTCAGGGTTTGCGCTTCCGTCTGCGCCGGGTCGAAGTCGATATCGACGATGGTCAGCTCGGCCTGCACCGGCGCGTCTTCGTTGCGCCGCAATACCCAGTAGTGGCCGCTGTTGTCGGCGCTTTGGCCATGCCGCAGCGAATAAAAGGGCTGAAATTGCACCAGCGATTCGCCCTGCGCGGACTGGCGCGTCATGTGCACCGTGTCGACCGCGTGGACCACGCAACCCAGGCTGCGGCCGCTGTCGGCCAGCAGCGGATAGCTGGCACTGGTGTGGGTCAGGCGCATCGGATCGCTATGGCGCCTGAACAGGTTCACCACCGGAGTACAGCCCAGCAGCAGCTTGTTGGCCGACAGCGCCGCCAGGATGCGCGCGCCGTCCGAATCGCTGCGCAATCCCGCCAGCGCCAGGTGCACGGTCGCCGAACGCGCCTCGGCCGGCAGCGCGCCGCACAAGGCGGCAACGTCGATGTCGAAGAAATTGAACTTCTCCGGATAGCAGAAGTATTCGGTCAGCAGGCGGTAGGCCGGGTGCGAGCGCGCGGGCAGCTCGATCAGCGCGTCTTCGTCGTCGAAACCGGCGGGCGTGATGAAGCCTGTGTCGAGCGCCTGCCAGTGGCCATCGCCTTGAACGTAGGCGGCCACGGTGCGCATGAACAGCGCGTCGCGCAGCGCGGCGCAGAACGACGGCTCGCCATCGATGAACACGCGCAGCTTGCCCAGCCCGAGCGCGGACAGCGGCGCCGCGCCGGTGCAGGCCAGCGTGATGCTGATGCCGGCGCCCCCGGCCGCCTGCGTGCGCGCGTACTCCGGCAGCGCCAGGATGGGAGTGAAGGCGGCGCGCGTGAGCGCCAGCGGCGCCAGGGTGACCGCATAGGCGGTGCGAAACGTGCATGCCGTGCCGTTCAGCTTACGGCTTTCCAGTTCCAGACCGCGCCCGATCACGGTAACGCCGCTGGATTGGGCGGCGAAGCCTTCGGGCGGCAGGCGCGCGATCGAACAAGAGGGAAACGGCCGCAGGTAATGCGGATAGAGCACGTCGAGCAGCGCTTCGGTGAACTGCGGGTAGTCGTCGTCGAGCCGCTTGGCGATGCGCGCATTGAGCAAGGCGAACGACTCGATCATGCGTTCGGTGTGCGGGTCTTCGCACAGCTCGCCAGCCAGCTGCAGCCGCCCGGCGATCTTCGGATAGCGCTCGGCGAACTCGCGCGCATGGCCGCGCAGGAAACCCAGCTCGCGTTCGTAGTACGGCAGCAGCGCTTCCATCCTCACGCCCCGCCGGCGCCGCGGCGCACCTTGCTGATCGTGTAGTGCAGGCTCGATGGCTGCAGGTTGGCGTCGAAGCTGACCGTTTCGCTGCCGGCGCCGGCTACCAGCATGGCGCTGATCGAAAAATTGATGCTGTTGATCGCGTCCTCGCGCACTTCCAGTGTGGCCTTGACCTGCTTGAGGCGCGGCTCGTGGCGCTCGATGGCCTTCTGCAGGCAGGCGCAGATGAAATCGCGGTCGGTGGGACTGGACAATGAGCGGCCCGCGAAATCGGCCAGCCCGTAGGTGATCAGCGAGGTCGAGCACGACGGATAGGGCGTGAGCCTGGCCTCGTCGATCACGGTACGGGTGTTGAGCAGGCATTCCAGATCGCGCGCCACGGCATCCTTGAGGCCATCCAGGGACTGCTGGGCTAGCGCGGCATTGCCCGCGCCTGCCGCCGGCACCTCGAACAGGCGGTCGAACAGGCTGGGCGTGCGGCCGCGCAGCGGCGACGATTTCGTGTTCATGGCTAGCCCTGGGTGGTGGCCGGCAGCTCGGCGACCAGCCGCAGCGACACCGACAGTTCGTCGAGTTGAAAGTGCGGGCGCAGGAACGATACGGCGCGGTACACACCGGGCCGTCCGGCCACCTCGGACACGTGCACCGAGGCCGCGCGCAGGGGGAACTTGGCCTTCTGTTCCTGGGTGGCGTCGTCGTCGAGCAGCACGTAGCGGGTCACCCAGCGGTTGAGAAAGTCTTCCACCTCGGATGCCGCCACGAAGCTGCCGATCTTGTCGCGCATCATGACCTTCATGTAGTGGGCGATGCGCGAGACCGCGAAGATGTACTGCAGCTGGGCCGACAGCACCGCGTTGGCGTTGGCCGCTTCGGTGTCGTACCTGCGCGCGCGCTGGGCCGACTGGGCGCCGAAGAAGGCTGCCAGCTCGGTGTCCTTGCAATGCACCAGCGAGATGAAGCCGAGATCGGACAGCTCCTTTTCGCGCCGGTCGGTGATGATGACATCGGTGGCGCACTTGGGCGCCAGCACGTCGTGGCCGATGTGGAAGCGGTGCGCCGGCAGGTCGTCCACCAGGCCGCCGCCCTCGGCGCCGCGGATCGCCGCGCACCAGCCGTAGTCGACGAAGGCGCGGGTCAGGCGCGCGCCGAAGGCG
>CBFGOU010000657.1:0-3242 GCA_965650445.1 uncultured Oxalobacteraceae bacterium
CTGTTCGTAGGCCTTGGTAAAGCCCAGGAAGAACATGAACAGGCCCATGAAAATGACGGGATGGTGGGCAAAGCCGACGACTCCGCCCAGAAAGATCAAATGGATGGCGCTGACCAGCAGGGGCACGTCGTTGCCCCTGGGTGCGGCATCCTCGATGTGCTTGCGCATCAGGAAGGTGATGGCGCTCGCGTGGACCAGCACCGCGACGTCGGCGCGCCAGCCGAACGTGCCGGCCATGTGCAGGCTGTCCCAGTGCCAGGTGGACGCGACCATCAGCACCGGCGGCGCGGCGAAGGAGGTCAGGGTGCCGCCGATGGAGACATTGACGAACAGGACGCCGAGCGCGCCGTATTTCAGCCATTCCGGCATGTCTTTGCGAAACGCGGTGGGCGCCAGCATCAGTGCGGCCAGGGTCATGGCGGCCGGCTCGGTGACGAAGGAGCCGAGCAGTGGCACCAGCGCCAGGCACAGCCACGCCTGCACCAGTGCGGTCCGCAGCGGGGCCAGGCGAGCGATCGCGGCGATCGCGGCGCGAATGGCTTCCAGCACCGGCCGCGAAGCGGCCACGACCATGATGACGAAGACGAACAGCGGCTCGGTAAAAGTGCGCGACTCGGCGTAGTCGATGGCGCTGTGGCCGCCCGCGACGATGGCCATGGCAATGATCAGCACGAAGGCCCACAGCCCGAACACGACTTCGACTTCGCCGAGAAAATGGAACAGGCCGGCGTGGCGCGGATAGCGCCCGGCCAGCTTGCCGAAGGATTTGGCAGCGAAGGTGTGGGCCAGCGCCAGGCCGAACAGAATGGCGGCGATCAGCTGAATCGAGGTCATAGGGCTTCCTTGTGGACTTGCCTCATTATAATGAAGCAATATCCGCCTGCCTATGGAAATGGCCGATGCGTTATCATGCCGCCTTCATTTGAAAGGAGCCCCATGACCGCCATCAGCATCGTGCAGGAACATGCACTGAGCCCGGACCACGCGCGCACGGCCGCGCAGCAAGTCGCCGACAAGATTGCCGGGGAATATGGATTGGCGTGCCGCTGGGATGGCGATGTGCTGCGCTTCGAGCGCAGCGGAGTGCAGGGGGCGCTGACGCTGGAGCCGAGTCAGGCGCACATGTCGATTCAGCTGGGCTTTCCGATGAGCGCGTTCGCCGCGGCGATCAAGGCCAAGGTGGCCGACAAGATGCGCAAGGTGTTCAATCCGCCCAACTAAGGGCAGGCGCGCTACCCGGCGTGCTGCGCCGGGTCGTGCCGGCATTCCCATGGAAACCGTGGATGGAACTTCCGTCCCGCCACGGCCACCTATGCAGGCAGTTTGACACTGCATGCCTAACAACTCACCAGGGAATGCCGGAATGACCAACATCATCAACAAGAAGGCCTTGCTCCTTGCGGCCGCGGCTGCATGTATCGGCGGTTACGCCAGCGCCGAGACCCTGCCGGGTCCCAACATGAGCCATACGCCGCAACAGCCGAATGCTACGGTCACAACAACGCGTCTGAACGGTTACAACGGCACCAGCGGCTGCGTGCGCTTTTTCGCCAATGGCCAGCACGACGTCCAGCCCGGTCGGACCGGAAACCTCGGCACGGTAACGATCAACAAGTCATACATGGCTTCGGTGTTCAAGGGCGCCTGCGGTGGCGCGGCCCTCAGGAACCTTTGGCTTACCCCGAGGGTGGGAAGCACGACCACCACGCAGGTCTGGGTGGTTCGCTAATCAAACGGCGGTTCGCGCGGACGACGAGCTTATTTCAGGTCTTCGATCAGATCGATGTACTGCTGCATGGCCTCATCCCGGGACATGCCTTTGAGCGCGTCCCAGGCGTCGAACTTGGCGCGCCCCACCATGTCGGTGAAGCCCGGACGTTCGCCGCTGGCGTCGCCGGCCGAGGCCTGCTTGAACAGGGCGTAAATCTTCAACAAGGCCATGTTGTCGGGACGTTCCGGCAGATTCTTCGAATCAAGCTGGGCCTGGGCGAACTGTTCCTGCAAGCTCATCGTGGGTCTCGCTTAGACAGCCAGCAGTTCGACGTCGAAAATCAGGGTGGCGTTCGGTGGAATCACGCCGCCGGCGCCGCGCGCGCCATAGCCCAGGCTGGCCGGAATGGTGAGACGGCGCGTGCCGCCGACCTTCATGCCCTGCACGCCTTCGTCCCAGCCGCGGATGACCTGGCCGGCGCCCAGCGAAAACTGGAAGGGATCGTTGCGGTCCTTGCTCGAATCGAACTTGGAACCCTGGCTGCCGTCGTCGTTGCGCAGCCAGCCGGTGTAGTGCACGGTCACGTGCTGGCCGGCTTTGGCTTCGGCGCCTTCGCCGACGCTGGTGTCTTCGTATTGCAGGCCGGATTCGGTGGTGATAGTCGACATATTGTTCCTTGGTATTGTTAAGTGGTACATCAGGTTGACGATTGTAGTCTATGACGTATCAACATGCTATCGAGTTCCGCCTCTAGTACACTGCCCGCTTTGTCACTGAGCCCATCGCCATGTCCCGTTTCGTTTTGCTAGCCTACGGCCGCGCCCTGCGCGCGCAGTTCAACCCCAGGATGCTGCTGCTGTCCATCGTGCCCTGCGTGCTGGCGCTGCTGGTGTGGGGCGGCCTGCTGTACCTGGGCTTCCAGCCCTTGCTCGACTGGCTGCAGGCCCAGTTCGTCGCGCATGACATCTTCAGCAAGAGCGGCAGCATGCTCGCCGCCTTCGGCATGGGCGCGCTCAAGACCGTGGTGGTGCCGCTGCTCGCCATGCTGCTGTTGCTGCCGCTGATGATCCTGACCGCGCTGCTGTTCATGGGGCTGTTCGCCATGCCGGCCATCGTCACCTACGTGACCAGAAATCACTATCCGGCGCTGGAGAAAAAGCAGGGCGGCAGCATGCTCGGCAGCGTGATGGCCAACCTGACCGGTTTCGGCATCTTTGCGCTGGTCTGGCTGCTGACCCTGCCTTTATATGCGCTCGCGCCACTGGCCTTGCTGGCCCAGGTGCTGCTGTGGGGCTGGCTGACCGCGCGCGTGATGGCCTACGATGCGCTGGCCGAGCATGCCAGCGCCGAGGAGCGCACGGCGATCATGCGCGGCCATCGCCTGCCGCTGCAGGCCATCGGCATGATCTCCGGCGCGCTGGGCGCCTTGCCCGGCATCGTGTGGGTCGGCGGCACGGTGCTGTCGGTGGTGCTGTTTCCCTTCCTGGCGATCGTGTCGCTGTGGCTGTATGTGGTGATCTTTATTTTCACC
>CBFGOU010000658.1:0-3241 GCA_965650445.1 uncultured Oxalobacteraceae bacterium
TGACGGTGGCGCAGAATGTCGCCTTCGGGCTGAACCTGCGCAAGCTGCCCTCCGTGCTCACCCAAAAGCCGCCGGCGCCCACTTTCACGGTCGATACCAAACTGGAACTGGCGGGCAGCACCGGCGACCGCGCCGGACTGGTGCTGCTGGGGATGAACTACGCCTGGCTGGGCCTGCAAAAGGGCGCCACCTCGACCGAGCTGGTGCTGGCCACCTGCGAATCGGCCAAGCCTTCCACCCAGGACTGCGTGGAGCGCAAGGAAACCTTGGCGGTGCTCGGCCCGCAGCCGGTCTACCTGCGCATGCGGATGGGCGAGGGCTGCATCGCCCGGTTCGCCTACAGTCTGGACAACAAGACCTTCAAGCCGGCCGGCAAGCCCTACACGGCCGTGATGGGCCGCTGGGTGGGGGCCCAGCTCGGCCTGTTCGCCGCAGGCAAACCGGGTGACGCGAAGCAATCGTTTGCCGACATCGACTATTTCCGCGTCACGCCCTGAGGGTCACGGCTGGGGATTCCAGCCGCGCCCGCCATCGAAAGCGGCAAAGATGGCGGCGCGGCTGCCGAACTGCGCCGCCGCTTCCGCCGCGCTCATCAGGTAGCCATTGCTGCGTGCCGACAGGTCCAGCGCCTTGCCGGACAAATCGCGCGTGCCATATTCGCGCCAACCGCGCGTGGCCGTGCCGATCGATGGATTCTGGGCAGGCTCGCGGTTGACGCCCTTGCCGGCCCAGCCGACCGCCGCCACATGCACATCCATCGCGCACTCGATGAAACTGACGTTGTCCCAGGTGGTCGCGGTGCCCGGGCTGCGCGCCAGGTAGGTGGTGCCGGGCGGAACATCGTTGCCGCCCGGGCCAACGCCATGGGTCAATCTGCTGCGCAAGAACACGAAGCCCTTGTCGTCCGGATTGACCGTGCGCGCCTGCACCACGTAGCCGCCGCTGGCCCGATTGGCGCTGTCGCCCAGCGAACGCAGCTCGCTGTTTTCGAACAAGGCCACCCGGTTCGCGCCCCACACGTAGTCCACATTGCCGGCGATCAGGGTGTTGTAGAACCACGCATACCCCTTCACCTGGATCGTGTCCTGCTCGCTGAAGAAGCTGGCGTTTTTCGCAAGCAGGCGGCCGGCTTCCTCATTGAAATGCAGGGTTTCCGCCTGGCCGGACTGGGCCGCTGAACGCAGGGTCGTATTGCGCAAGGTCAGGGTGTCCAGGGTGAGCAGGTCGGCCGCTTCGATCAGCAGCAGCGCGCGCCCGCCATTGGTTCCCGGCGCACCGGCCGGCTGGCCGGCGCCCGAGCCCGGATTGAGCGAGTCATTGTTGGTCGCATGAATGACCACGCCATCGCGGCTTTCGCCCCGTATCGTCAGCTGGTCCTTGCCGCGGACATACAGCAACTCCTGATAATCGCCATTTTTCACCTTGATGGTCACCGGCGCCGCCTTGGCGCTGAAGGCCATTGCGTGATTGAGCGCGCCTTGCACAGTGCGGAAATCGGCCGGGCCGTCGTCGTCCACCGTCAGCGTGGCGGCCGCGCGCAACGCCGGGCCGGTGCGGAACCGCCAGCGCGAGGCTGTACCGATGCCCTCAAACGGCTTGCCGCCGAAGATGCCCTCGATCGTGCCTTTGCCGACCTCGACCACATACCCGGTATCGGCGGCCAGGCGCGCCGTGTGCGGCTTGACCATCACCTTGTTGCCCTGTACCCAGATCGGCTGATAGCGCACGGCGCGCCGGATCTCCTGCCCGGCGTAACCGAGCACGTCATTGTCCTCGCCGACCGGCAGCGTATCGATCAGCGCGCGATCGCGCGCCCGGTAGATGCGCACCGAGCCGGACTTGCCCAGCACCGGTGGCTGGTCGAAGGCAATGCTCAGCAAGGTGTCGCTCGGCACTTTGTTCGCAAGCGGCAAAGGCTGCACAGCATTGTTCAAGGCGACCGGCGTGGCAGGCGCCACGAACGGCGCCGCAACCTGCAGCGCCACCAGCGCTTCGACCGCGGCATCGCTGGCGCTGGCGCTGGTCAGCGTCACGCTAGCGTTGCCGGGCGCTTTCGGCGTGACCACCAGCGCGCCATCCTTGACCGCCACCGTGGCCACCGCCGGGTCGCTGGACACGGCGGTAAACGCAAACGGCTTGCCGTCGCCCAGCCAGGCGCTGACCGGCACCGTCAGCGGCCCGTCGCCGGCCTGGGCGCTGATGCTGTTGCCCGCCAGCGCAAGCGCCAGCCGCGCCGGCTTGAGCGCGGCATCTCCGGTACGCAGCATGGCCACGGCCGAATGCTCGTCGCTGCGGTACACGCCGGCCCGTCCAGCCTGCGCAAAGGCCTTGTCGGCGGCGAAGGTGACGCGCTCGCCGTTCAGGTACACCACCATGTCCGGGCCGCTCAGCTCATAGCGCAGCGTGTGCCAGCGCCCGGTTACCGGCAGATTGCGCGACACCTGCTTGAGGCGCGTGAGCACGCCGTTCTGCATCCTGACAATCTCGACCCTGACCTTGCCCTTGCCGCCAGCGACGTCCAGCCCTGCGCCGTACCAGTTCTGTTCATCCACATAGCGCGCCAGCAGATAGGCCTGGCCGGCCTGCGGCTGCACCTGAAAACGCCCCTCGACGTAATAATCGGGGGTGCCGGGGGCGGCGACCACGCTGATCGAACTGCTGCTCAGCTTACCGGCGCCGGCGCGCGCCAGCACATCGGCTTTGACCGCCGCGGCCGGCAGGGCCGTGTAGGCATACGGCACGCTCCAGCCCACCTCGGGCGAGAACGGACAGGCGCCCAGCGCCGCGCCGTTGAGCAGCGAACCACTGTCGGTGAAGCGCCCGGCCGGCGAGCTCGACGCCGGGGTGCGCACCACATCGGCGCATTGCGTCGCCCCGGCGATCTCGAAGGCGTTGTTGTGCGAAATAATCTTCGCATCCTTGCCCACGCCGATGCTGTACGCGTGCGCGTACACCTTGCGCTTGCGCTCGCCGACGTAGTAATTGTTGTACACATGAACGCGGCCGAAACGCACCCGCGGCGCCCGCTCGTGCACATGCTCGAACAGATTGTGCGCCAGCGTCACCCGCAAATGCCCCTCGTCGCCGGTCTGGCCGTCGCCTGAACCGATCAGGGAAGTTTTCTCGTGCTCGGCGAAATGGTTGTACGACACGGTAATGAAATCGGCGCCCTTGGTAATGTCCAGCGCGCCATCGTGGCATTGCTTGAGCATGCCGTTTTCCACGGCCGCTTTGTCGTCGG
>CBFGOU010000659.1:0-3231 GCA_965650445.1 uncultured Oxalobacteraceae bacterium
CGCGATTTCGGTAGTCAACGAAGGCAAGTACAAGGTGTTTTCGGTGGCCGTCGGCGACGCCTTCGGCACCAAGGAAAAGGTCAGCGGCACCGGCGATATCCAGCCCATGTTCCCGCTGCCGAACGCGCTGCAAAAGCGCCGCAACGAAGCCCTGGTGCGCGAACGCCAGGCGCTCACCAGGCTGGCGCAGGACCTCACGTCCACCCTGGCGCCGCTGGTCCGCGAAGGCAAGGTGCGCGTCACGCAAAACAGCAAGGGCGTCAGCGTCGAGATCAATGCCAGCGTGCTGTTCGACCCGGGCGAAGCGCAGCTCACGCCCGAATCGCGCCAGGCCTTGCGCGCGCTGGCGGCCCTGCTCAAGGACGATCCGCACGCGATCCAGGTCGAAGGCCACACCGATGTGAGTCCGATCAACAATACCCTGTTCCCGTCCAACTGGGAGCTGTCCGCCGTGCGCGCCAGCAGCGTGGTGCGCCTGTTCATCGACAGCGGGGTGGCGCCCGGGCGCCTGACCGCCATCGGACACGGCTCGAACATTCCGGTGGCGTCCAACGACACCCCGGAAGGCAAGGCGCGCAACCGCCGCGTGGCCGTCACGATCCTGTCGGCGCTGCCCGATACCACGACCGAGATCCCGACCGGAAGGTGAGCCGATGAACGGATGGCTTGAAGTTGTCGCCCAGGCTGGTCAGGTCGCCGTCATCCTCACCGTGGAAAATCCGGGTCCGCAGGCGGGCTGCCTGCCCAGGGAACTGGCCGAAGACGAGATCCTGTTCGGCCCCTATCTCGTCGTGCGGGCCGAGGACGGCGCATGCATCGATTACATCGGTCCCAAAGTCAAACGCGCGGCCGGCGATCTGCTGACGCTCGCGCCGCACGCGCAGCTGCGGCACACCATCGACATCACCCGCGCCTATGCCTTCCTGCCGGGGCGGCACACCTATACCCTGACGCTGGCGGACGGCGTGGCCGTGACTGCGCCAGCCGTCCGCTTCACTTACACGCGCGCCTGATTACTGCAGCGCGGGGGTGTTCTCGCCGAAGTATTCGTGCGAGTCGGCGTTGTCGATGGCCTTGGCGGGATCGCTGGTCGCCAGGCTTGCCGCTCCGGACTGGCCGTACACCCAGTCGTCCGTTCCCGCCACCGCGTTAAAGTGGCTCATCTCGTGCACCAGCGTGCCGCCTTTCGAATCGGTGCCGGTCATTGGCGCCGACCAGAACGCATTGCACACATAGATGGTGTAGGGCTGGCTCGGGTACACGTAGGCATAGTAAGACTTCTTGCAGCTGCAATCGACGGTGACGGGCTTGTTGACAAAGGCATCCTTGATGGCGGCGTAGTGCGCCTTCACCGTGGCCGCCCGCGTTGTGTTGACCGCGCCGAACCACTTGGTGTAACGCGAGCCGAGCGCGCCGTTGACCATGTAGGTGTTGGCATTGGTGGCCATGCTGGTGCCGGCCGATATCGCGCTGCTGACGGTACTTTGCTGCGACGCGGTGCAACTGCTGAACGCCAGCCCGGCCGCGGCCGGCGTGGCTTCCTGCATCCGCTTGAGCGTGAGCTGTTCCTGGGTGATGCTGCCGCGCGGACGGGCGCCGTCGATCCACAGCGTCACCGGATCCGACTCGATCTCGTTCGCATGGTAGCGGACGGTGTAGTCGCCGGTGATGTTCATCTCGTACATGCTGGACAGTTCAACCCGCGCCGTATGCGACTTGCCCGGCTGGAGCAGGTAATAGTCGGCGGCGGTGGGTGCGGGACGCTTGTAGTGCGGTCCCTGGTAGGGAACCTTGACGCCGTCGCGCGTGACGTCGAAGAGCGACTCCTCGATCTCGCCGCCGAACGGGGTGTGCCACTTGAGCACGTACTGCGGCGTCGATGAGGTATTGGTGATGGTAACTTTGACGAAGATATCGTCGGACTTGCCTAGCGAATGCTTTTCCGGTGCGATGGTAACGGTGACGCCGTTCGAGGCCGCCTGCGCGCCCATGCACATGACGATTGCTGCCACTGCCATGCCTGCTTTATTCCAGCTCATCTGTTTCTCCGTGTAGAAAATGTTGAGTGGCGGGTTATCGGCGCCGCTTGTGGCGGCAGACTCCCGTCTGCGATCCGGGCCGGCCATATACCGAGCCCAGCCGTAAAGTCTCGCGCCGGCGTGCAAGAATGTAAACATTTATTTCGAGGCAAGCCGGCGTGCTACACAAAAGACACAGTTTCAATCGTGCGCTGGCAATGCGGATGAGGGTGTGCTAACGCGACGGCGCCGCGTGCCATGCCCGTCGGGCGACGGGATGTCGTTCCGGTCTTAACTGGGATTCGTGTGCAGATGGACTCTGAACCACTGCGCCAATTCTTGCTCGCCGATCAATCCGCTGGCCACATCCTGCATTACCTGGATGGCCTCAATGTCGCTGACGCGCAGGGTCTCGTCATTGTCGTGCAGGAACACCCGTGCGATCACCCAAGCCGTGGCTTTATTGCCATCGGTAAAACCATGATTGCGCGCCAAGCCATAGGCATAGGCTGCGGCAAGGTCGGCCGCATCCGGTGCGGGATCCACGTAGGTCAAAAGGTGCTGCGCCCTTCCCAGTGCCGATTCGACGGCATTTTGGTCGCGCAGGCCCGGCAATCCGCCATAGCGCGCCAGCTGCATGTCGTGAACCGCGTAGACCAGGGATGGCTTGATCCAGCGCCACGCTCTCACTTTGCCAACGCTCGCAATATTTCGCGATCGTCATGCATGACGCTTTCAGCCAGTGCCATTTGGCGGGCAAAATCCGGATCGTACGGGGTGATGCGAAGTGCACCGTCTGGCGCCTCGGTCAAGTACAGTGTGTCGCCCTTCTGCACGTTCAACCGCAGCTTGGCCTCCTTGTTCAGGATGAGGCCCTCGGATGCACCGACGGTCGTTACCTTGAGAGTCAACATGTGAGCCTCCTATATAACAATGATTATATGGATGCTCGCCGCTGCGCTGCAAGCGATGCAGCAGACGCGGCAGAAGTAAGCGGGGATCAGCCAGCCACGAACCGCCGTGACGGCTGGCTGATGCTGGTCTGGCCGGTGGGGCCGTACACGCCGGTGTCGGCAGCGCCGGCGGGCGTGCGCATGGCGTTGATGAGGGTGTGGGTATTGTTGAGTTGCTTGGAGATCAGCATGCCGTTGACACGGTTGAGCTCCTTGGCCTGGCGGGTGATCAGGACGGAATCCGGCTCGTACGAGCCGCC
>CBFGOU010000660.1:0-3231 GCA_965650445.1 uncultured Oxalobacteraceae bacterium
CCACGCCGCTGCGGCGCATGGTCATGCCCCCGTTCCTGATTCGCAAACGCGACCCCAGCCCATGATCCAAGCCTATCCTGAACGTGCCAGCCTCGATCCGGGCGATGTGCTGGTTCTGCGCATCAGCACCGATCATCGCCGGTTCCGCGTTCATTTCTTCCGCTGGATCGGCGCGCTGGAATTGATGGACCGATCGGACTGGCTTCGCGGCGAGTACGCGCCGCCCCGTCCGGCGGACCAGGCATGGGACTGGCCGCCGTACCGCTTCAGCATCCCCGACAACTGGCCATCGGCGGTCTATCTCGCGTACTGCGAGACGGCGGGTGGGCCGCCGCCTCGGCTGTACATGCCCGAGGCGGCAGCGCTGTTCGTTGTCCGCGGGCGCGGCACTGGCGGCTTGCTGTTCAAGCTGCCGCTGACGACCTATCACGCCTACAACTATAGCGGCAACAGCTGCTTTTATCAGCACCCGCTGCCATGCCAGGAACCGCCGGGGGCACGGGTGTCGCTGCAAAGGCCGGGCGGCGGCACCGGCGGCATCGTCTGGGGGGCGCCCGATCACTACGACCAGTCCACGCCACGGCAATGTTTCGCCCATTGGGACGCCCCCTTCATCGCCTGGCTGCGGCAACAGCACTTCCCAGCTGAATTCTGCACCGACCTGGACATACACGCCGACCCCGATCTGTGCCAGCGCTACCGCCTGCTGGTATCGGCCGGCCACGATGAATATTGGAGCGAACCGGCACGCGACCATGTGGAAGCGTTCATCGGCACCGGCGGCAACGTGGCATTTTTCGCGGCCAACGTGTGCTGGTGGAGAATCCATTTGAATGCCGATCTGTCCGCCATGGTGTGCCACCAGGGTGGCCCTGCCGGCGCGCGCGACCGCTGGTCCGGAGCTGGCGGTGTGAATCGGCCTGAAGACAGTCTCAGCGGGCTAAGCTACCGGCACGGCGGCGGCTGGTGGGACGGCCCGCGCACGGGCACCGGCTATCGGGTGGAGGCGCCTGATCACTGGGCTTTTGCCGGCACGGGCTTACACTCCGGCCAGAGCTTCGGAACCGATAGCACGCCGCCACTGGTCGGCTACGAATGCGATGGCGCTCCGCTGGCACAGATCCAGCCGGCACGCATCGCTGCCGGCGCCACGGATTGCGGCACCCCGTCCACGCTCAGGCTACTGGCCGTCAGTCCACTACACGGCAACTGGCAGGAATTGCCCGATCGCGAACAAACAGCGGCGCGCACCGGCATTCATGCCGCCTGCATGAGCGTGTACGAGCGCAACGGCACGGTCTTTAGCGCCGGCACCACCGACTGGGCGCAAGCGCTTGTCCAAGCCAGGGACCCGCATATTCCCCTTATCACACGCAACGTGCTGCGTCATTTACTGGAGGGCCCCTGTCCATGACGCGCCTTGCATTGCATCGAAGCCCGGACGGCGCCATCGCAGAATCCGGTTCGCCGTCTTGCGGCAAGGCGCTGCGCGGCGCATGCAAGGTGGTGCTGTTTCGCGCCCTACACCTGGGCGACATGCTGTGCGCGGTCCCAGCGCTGCGCGCCTTGCGCGTCGCCTTGCCGGATGCCCAAATCACGCTGGTCGGGCTGCCTTGGGCAAGCCAGTTTGCACAGCGTTTCGGCCGCTACGTCGACGACTTCCTGGTATTCCCCGGGGCGCACGGCTTGCCCGAGCAAGGCGTTCGGCATGCCGAGCTGCCCGATTTCCATGCCACCTTGCGCCGACGGCGTTACGACCTGGCGATTCAACTGCACGGCGATGGCGCACTCAGCAATGGCATCGTTGCCGAATTTGGCGCCCGCGCCTGCGCCGGGTATGTGCCTCCGGGACGTCCGCTGCCCATGGGTTGGACCGGCATCGCCTATCCACGAGGCGGCAGCGAGACCGAGCGCCTGCTGCAATTGACCGACCACATCGGTGCAAGCCGCCGCGGCAGCTATCTCGAGTTCCCACTGGCCCCGCGCGATTGGGAAGAGTTGCGCTCGTCCGGTCTTGCCGATGGCTTATCGCCCGAAAACTACGTATGTCTGCACGCAGGCGCGCGCAGCCGCGACAAATGCTGGCCGGCCGAACGTTTCGCCGAAGTGGCCGATCATGTGGCGCGGCGCTGGAAGCTGCCTGTCGTGCTGACCGGGTCCGCCACCGAAGCGGATGTTGCCCGGTCAGTCATGGACCATATGCACAAGCCAGCCCATCTGGCGACCGGTTCGATCTCGATCGGGGCCATGGCGGCGCTGATGAGCGGAGCAAGACTACTGATTTGCAACGACACTGGGGTCTCGCACATTGCTGCCGGTCTGCAACTTCGCAGCGTCGTCATTTTCAGCAAGGCAGACATCAACCGGTGGTCTCCCGAGGATAGGCACATGCACCGCTGTCTGTGGGATCCCGACGGCGCTCATGTAGAGACGGTGATAAAGCATGTCGATCAGCTTTTGGGTGAGACGGAAAGCTGAATTGCCTGGATTCCAGGACAAAGGAGTGAACATTGGTGCCGCTTGCTGGTCGGGCGCGTTCGCACCTGACTGCACGGGTGTTAGCTGACACAGCCGCTCAGCGGAAGTTGGCGGGGTAGCGGCGCCGCTCTCCACCGACACGCGCGCACCACTGCCATGGTGCGAGTCGAAGAACTGTACGCCCAAGTGTGCGCCCTCGCGACAAAGCGCTTTCGAACACCATAGCGAGGCGTGCGCTCACGCCACATCGGCAAACATTTCCAGGGACAGGCCCACCACCTCATCGGTTCCGACGTCAGCGACGAAGCACACATCATGGTGACAACGCGCGCGCAAATTTTCAACGCCGCACAGTGGGCAGCGCGCCTGTACCGATAAAGCCGGACTCAGCAGATGAGGCCGCAGCGGCGCCGCCTCGATCAAATTGGTCAGCCAGAAGATTCCGACGGCGGGCGTGCCGATCGCCAGCGCCACGTGCAACGGCCCGGTGTCATTGGCGACGATCATGCAAGCGCGCTCCAGCATGCCGCACAAGGCATTGAGCGACAACTTCCCGCCCAGGTTTGCCGGTGCATGGCGCATCCGCGCCGCCACGCTTGCGGCCAAATCGGCTTCGGCATCGCTGGCACTGAGCACAATTGTCGCGCCCCGATCCGCCAGCGACCGTCACCGGGAAGGGATTGGCATTGGACAGGCTCACCCGCCGCCTTTGCTGATCGATCCGCTCGTGCGTGGCGATGACCTGATTGCTTT
>CBFGOU010000661.1:0-3221 GCA_965650445.1 uncultured Oxalobacteraceae bacterium
GCGCGGTGGTGCTGCGCGCGGCCGACGGCACCAAGCTGTCGGGCTGGCTGATGACCCCCAGGGTGGTCGGCCCGCGCCCGGCCGTGCTGTACTTCGGCGGGCGCTCCGAGGAAGTCTCGTGGGTGGTGCGCGACGCCGGCAAGCTGTTCCCCGGCATGACGGTACTGGCCATGAATTACCGCGGCTACGGCGCCTCGCAGGGCGACCCGGCCGAAAACCACATGGTCGAAGACGGCCGCCTGCTGTTCGACTGGCTGTCCGAACGCGCCCATGTCGACCCGAAACGGGTAGCCGTGGTCGGGCGCAGCCTCGGTTCCGGCGTGGCGGTGCAGGTTGCGCTGGAACGCCCGGTGCATTCGCTGGTGCTGATCACGCCCTACGATTCCATCCTGGCCATCGCCAAGCGGCGCTTTCGCGCGGTCCCGGTCGAATTCGTGCTGCGCCACCGTTTCGAATCGGTCAAGTACGCGCCTTCGCTCAAGGCCCCGACCTACGTGCTGCGCGCCGCCAGCGACGACATCGTGCCGCACTCGCACACCGATCTGCTGGTGGCCAAGCTGGGCAAGCTGCACCTGGACGAAATCGTGCCCGATTCGGACCACATGAACATCCCTTACCTGGAAGCGACCCAGAGCCGCATCGCCAGCTTCCTGCGCAGCCGGTTCAATCAGGCCGCGCCCGACAAGGCTGCCGCGGCCGCGGCGGGCACCGTGGCCGTGCCGACCGTGGAAGCCTGAACCGGCTCCGCCATGGCATGCTAGAGTGACGGCTTGGGCCATAAGCCCGACCTGATCAATTTAGTCATTCATGACGGAGACAATGCGCGTGAAACGAACCCTGCTAAGTGCTGTAACCCTGACCCTGATCGCCGGCCTCGCGCAGGCCGCCCCCAAAGAACAAACCACGGCGCCGGCCGCCGCCCAGGGCCCGCTGAACTCCGGCGTCGACCGGCAGCACATCGACCCGGGCGTGCGCGCCCAGGACGACTTCTTCAAGTACCTCAACGGCAAATGGCTCAAGTCCGCCGAGATACCGGCCGACAAGGCCAGCTGGGGCGCCTTCGAAAAACTGCACGACGACACCCAGCCGGTGCTGCGCGCGATCATCGAAAACGCCGCCGGGCAAGCACACCAGGCGGCCGGTTCGGACGCCCAGCGCATCGGCGACTTTTACGCCAGCTTCATGGACGAACCCAGGCTGGAAACGCTGGGCGTGACGCCGCTGGCGCCGACCCTGGCAAAAATCGCCGCCCTCAAGGACAAGGCCGAGCTGCCCGCCCTGTTCGCCGAACTGTCCTTCATCGGCATCGGCCTGCCGTACGACGTGGGCATCGACCAGGACGCGCGCGATTCGACCAAATACGCCGCCCTGATTTCGCAGGGTGGCCTGGGCCTGCCCGACCGCGACTATTACCTCAAGCCGGACGACGCCAAGCTGGCCGACGTGCTGGCCAAATACGGGCCGCACGTGGAACGCACCCTGGCGCTGGCGGGCGACAAGAATGCCGCCGCCAACGCCCGCGCCATCGTCGCCTTCGAAACCGAGCTGGCGCGCATCCAGTGGACCAAGGTGGAAAACCGCGACCCGGTCAAGACCTACAACAAGGTCGAGATCGCGAAAATGGCGGGCCTGGCGCCCGGCCACGACTGGCAGGCGTTTCTCGCCGGCATGGGCGTGAGCGACAAGGTCGGCTACGTGATCGTCAGCCAGCCGAGCTATCTCCAGGCACTGACCGGCCTGCTCGCCAAAACCCCGCTGGAAACCCTGCAAGCGTATCTGCAATGGCACGTGCTGAGCGAATACTCGCGTCTGCTGTCGAAAGCCTTCGTCGACGAGCGCTTCGCCTTCTACGGCACGGTGCTGTCGGGCGTGACCGAAATGCAGCCGCGCTGGAAACGCGGCGTGGCCACGGTCGAAAGCGCTGTGGGCGAATCGATCGGCAAGCTGTACGTCGAACAAAATTTCCCGGCCGAGCGCAAGGCGCGCATGGTAGCCCTGGTAGGCAACCTGCTGGCGGCCTACAAGCAGAGCATCGACAAGCTCGACTGGATGAGCCCGGCGACCAGGAAGCAGGCCCAGGCCAAGCTGGCCAAATTCACACCCAAGATCGGCTACCCGAACAAGTGGAAGGATTATTCCGGACTGGTGGTCAAGCGCGACGATCTGGTCGGCAATTTCATGCGCTCGCGCACGGTCGAAGCCAAGCGCGAACTGGGCAAGCTGGAGCGCCCGATCGACCGCGACGAATGGGGCATGACGCCGCAAACCATCAACGCCTATTACAATCCGGGCCTGAACGAAATCGTGTTCCCCGCCGCGATCCTGCAGCCGCCCTTTTTTGATGCCAGCGCCGACGACGCGGTCAACTACGGCGCCATCGGCGCGGTGATCGGCCACGAGATCAGCCACGGCTTCGACGACCAGGGCTCGCAGTACGACGGCGACGGCAACCTGCGCGACTGGTGGACCAAGGCCGACCACAAGAACTTCGCCATCAAGACCGGGCGGCTGGTCAAGCAGGCCGCGGCCTACAGCCCCTTGCCGGGCTATCCGGTCAACGGCGAGCTGACCCTGGGCGAAAACATCGCCGACAACTCCGGGCTGGCGATCGCCTACAAGGCCTACAAGCTCTCGCTCAAAGGCAAGCCGGCGCCGGTGATCGATGGCCTGACGGGCGAACAGCGCTTCTTCATGGGCTATGGACAGGTGTGGCGCAGCAAGATGCGCGAACCGGCCCTGATCCGTCAGATCAAGTCCGATCCGCACGCGCCGGAAGTGTTCCGCACCAACGGCCCGCTGAAGAACCAGCCCGGCTTCTATGACGCTTTCAGGGTCAAGCCGGGCGACAAGATGTATCTGGCGCCGAAAGAGCGCGTGATCATCTGGTAAGCGCGTTCACGTCAGGCCGACCTGGCGGCGGCTGTGCGCCGCCAGGTGCCGCAGGTTGACGCGGGTGGCCTGTTCCAGCCGCCTGGCGATGGCCAGGCGGGCATCGGAAATCCGGCTGCGCACCGTGCCGATGGGCGAACCCATGGCGTCGGCGATTTCCTGGTAGCTCAAGCCATCCTCCTCGTGCAGGGAAATGGCGGTGCGCTGCTCGGCATTCATGGTATCGAAGGCCGCGCCCACGATGGCGACCATTTCGCCGCACGCGCACACGTCCTCCGGCGTGACGATATCGGTGCGCTCGTCCAGCCCGCCCTCGTCGTAGTCGGCGCTGG
>CBFGOU010000662.1:0-3206 GCA_965650445.1 uncultured Oxalobacteraceae bacterium
TCGGTCGTCTCGACCTTCTGTTCAACAACGCCGGCATGAGTTCTCCGAAAGTGCTGCTGGAAGATCTCACCCTCGAGCAGTGGAAAACGGTGCTCGATACCAACCTCACCGGTGCATTCTTGTGTACGCAGGAAGCGTTCAAGCTCATGAAGAGCCAGGCACCGCGCGGCGGACGCATTATCAATAATGGTTCGATTTCAGCGCATTCCCCGCGGCCAAATTCGTCTCCCTACACCACCACCAAGCATGCCATTACCGGTCTCACCAAATCGGCATCGCTGGATGGCAGGAAGTACGACATCGCCTGCGGTCAAATTGATATCGGTAATGCGGCATCGGACATGGCAGCGAAGATGGCCAAAGGTGTGCCGCAGGCAAATGGCGACATTGCGGTCGAACCGCTGATGGATCTCGAGCACGTCGCCAATGCTGTACTGTATATGGACAGCCTGCCGCTCGACGCGAATGTGCAGTTCATGACCGTCATGGCCACCAAGATGCCATTCATCGGCCGGGGGTAGTTGCCCAGTCCCGTTTGATCGCTGTCGAGCGTGCTGTTGCGGCGCAGAAATGGGGCCCGTAAGCGCGGGCCCCGTCACGAATTACTTCTTCATCTCGTCCTTCTTCATCGCATCCTTCGTCATCTCATCCTTTTTCATTTCATCCTTCTTCATGTGATCCTTCTTCATCTTATCCTTGTGCATGGCCTCTTTCTTCATCGGCTCCTTGGCCATGGCGTCCTTCTGCATGGCGTCTTGCGCGGAAACGGCACCGGCGGCCAGCATGCAGATCGACAGGATGGTGGTGGTGATGGCTTTCATGGTAATGCTCCTTTGAGGTGGGGTTGGAAATGACACTTCAGGGTAGGACTAACTACCGCCGAACCAGTTGTATCCCTGGTTTTCCCAGTAACCGCCGGGATACGTATTCGTGACAAACAATGCCTGTATATGTTTCGGATTCTTGTACCCAAGCTTGGTGGGCATGCGCAGTTTCATCGGGTAGCCATAGCGCGGCGGCAGTTCCTGCCCGTCATAGGTCAGCGCCATCAGCGTCTGCGGATGCAGCGCGGTGGCCATGTCGATGCTGGTGAAATAGTCGTCGGCGCACTTGAAGCCGACGTATTTGGCCGACAGGTCCGCGCCGATATGGCGCAGGAAGCGCCCGAACGGCACCCCGCCCCATTTACCGATCGCGCTCCAGCCCTCCACGCAGATGTGGCGCGTGACCTGGGAAGTCTGCGGCAAGGCGCGCAGCCGGGCCAGCGTCCATGGCGCGCGCGCGGCAATCAGGCCGCTCAATTCCAGCTTCCAGGCATCGCCATCGACCGACGGCACCTCGTCTTCGCCATAAAAGGCGTTGAAAGGGAAGGGCCGCGTGATCATCGATTCGGGATAGGTCGGCGCCAGCCGGTTGGGATCGAACAGCAGCGCTTGCGCCTTGTCGTTCCAGGTCGAGATCCTGGCCAGCGCGCTGTCGACGGCGCTTTCGCTTTCGGCTGTGCAGCCGGTGAGCAGCGCCAGTCCGCCCAGCGTCACGCTGCGTTGCAGGAAGGCGCGGCGTGACGGCGAGCTGACCTTGCGCAGGGCGTCGGCCAGCATCTGCGCGCCGTCGGGATTGGTGAGGATCGATTTTTTCATGCCAGTCTCCTTAGCGTCCGCGCAGCATGGCGATCAGGGTGCGCGGCACCAGCGCCACCATGACCAGATGGGCAACGATGAATGCCACCAGCGCCGCCATGCCGATGAAATGGACCCGGCGCGCGCCCTCGTAGCCACCCACCAGTTCGCGCAGAATCGGAAACTGGACCGACTTCCACAGCACCAGCCCGGACACCACGATCACGATCAGGTCGGCCATGACGAACAGATAGGCGGCGCGCTGCACCGCGTTGTAGTGGCGCGGATCGGCGTGCGCCAGGCGTCCGCGCAACGCCGCGCCCAGGTCGCGCAGCAGGTCGGCCGGCCGCAGCGGGAAAAATTTGCGGCGCAGGCGGCCGCCCAGCAGGTTGACCGCCAGGTAAATCAGGCCATTGGCCACCAGCAGCCACATGGCGGCGAAATGCCACTGCAGGGCGCCGCCCAGCCAGCCTCCCAGCGTGATGGCGCGCGGGATGCTGAAGCCGTAAAAGGCGGTGGCGTTGTAGATGCGCCATCCGCTGAAGATCAGCAGCAGCACCGCGGCGGCGTTGGTCCAATGGGTAAGGCGCAGCCAGAGTGGATGAATCGGCGCGCGGGCGTCTTTGACTTGGTCGGCATTCATGGCATACGATGGGTGGGCGTTGGTCATGCCAGTAAGTTCGCGCCGGGGCGGCGATTGGTTACAGCCCTCGAAAAAAATATATTTGCAGCATTGCGTAACCAAACAGGCGCATGGATCGAATTCACTCTCATCAGGCCGAGGACCGGCTGCGCACCCTGTTCCTGAGTGGCATGGGGGGCGACGGCCAGGCTTACCGCCAGTTCCTGCAGGCGATGGCCAGCCACCTGCGCGCGTGGTTCCGCAGGCGCATGAGCCGCTGGCCGGATGAAGTCGAGGACCTGGTGCAGGAAACGCTGCTGGCGCTGCATAACCAGGGTGCCACGTACGACACCGCGGTGCCCCTGACGGCCTGGGTGTTCGCGATCGCGCGCTATAAGCTGATCGACTGGCTGCGCCGCCACGCGCGCCAGGGCACCTTGCACGAACCGCTGGACGAGAGCAATGAACTGTTTTCCAGCGCCGACGCCGAGGCGCAGGAAGCGCAGCGCGATCTGGAGACGATCATGCGGGATCTGCCGCAGCAGCAGCGCAACGCCATCCTGCACACCAAGGTCGACGGATGGTCGGTACGCGAGACCGCAGCGACGCTGCGCATCTCGGAAGCGAATGTGAAAGTGGCCGTGCACCGCGGCCTGAAGGCCCTGGCGGCCAGAATGAGAAAGCAGCCATGAAAACCGACGACCTGATCGACATGCTGGCACGCGAACCGGGGCCGGCCGCGGCGCCGCCGAAAACGAAGATGGCGCTTCTGGCCGGCGCCGGCCTGCTTGGCAGCGCCATGCTGATGATCGTCTCGCTCGGCGTCAATCCCCAGCTGGCGGCATTCGCGCGCATGCCGGCGTTCTGGATCAAGGTCGCCTTCGTGCTGGCGCTGGCGGGCGGCGGCTGGGGCGCCGTGGCGCGCCTGTCCCGGCCGGGCAGCAGCACGGCCGGCCTGCCGCTGG
>CBFGOU010000663.1:0-3202 GCA_965650445.1 uncultured Oxalobacteraceae bacterium
CAGATGGCCACCGCGCCGCCCGACAGCAAACCCTGGCAGCGCGGCCGCCCGAGCAGGTGCGCCGCCAGTGCGCCGAACAGCAAGGTGCTGGCCACCGCCACCAGCACCATCGCCAGGGTGCCCGCACCGAGCGACGCGACCTGTTCCCAGGTTACGCGCACGCCCATCAGCGCAATGCCGCTCCTGAGCAAAGTCTGGCTGCAGAACTGGATGCCGGGCCGGCAGGCCGGATCGTCCCACAGCCAATGAAACGCCACCCCGAAGAACAGCGCGTACAGCAGCTGCGGCCCGCCGTACGCGGTCGACACGAAGGTCGCCGCCAGCGCGATCACGATCGCCAGCGCCAGGCCGGGCCAGCTGCGCCTGATCGACACCGGATGCCATGGCACCAGGCCCTCGGCTAATAATGTGCGGGCACTCATGGCGTTATTTGTCGACGAAAGCGCGTTCGATCACGTAGTGGCCCGGATGGCTCATGTTCCCCTCGGTGAAACCGGCTTCTTCCAGCACGCGCACGGTGTCCTTGAGCATGGCCGGGCTACCGCACAGCATGAAGCGGTCGGTGTCCAGGTCGGGCTTGGGCACGCCGAGCCGCTCGAAGAAGGCTTCGCTTTCCAGCAGTTCCGGGATGCGGCCCTGGTTGACATACGGCTCGCGCGTGACGGTGGGGAAGTAGGCCAGCTGCCCGGCCACCAGTTCGCCCAGGTATTCGTGTTCGTGCAGGTCCTTCGACAGGCGGTCCTGGTAGGCCAGCTCGCGCACCTCGCGGCAGCCGTGCACCAGGATCACCTTGTCGAAGCGCTCGTACACTTCCGGGTCCTGGACGATGCTCATGAACGGCGCCAGTCCGGTGCCGGTGCCGAGCAGGTACAGGCGCCGCCCGGGCAGCAGGTTCTGGGTCAGCAGGGTGCCCGAGGCCTTGCGCCCGACCAGGATCGAGTCGCCCGGCTTGACGTGCTGCAGGCGCGAGGTCAGCGGACCGTCCGGCACCTTGATGCTCAAGAACTCCAGCGTGTCGTCGTAATGCGGGCTGACCATGCTGTAGGCGCGCATCAGCGGGCGCCCGTCGACTTCCAGGCCGATCATGGCGAACTGTCCGCTCTGGTAGCGAAAGCCCGCCTCGCGCGTGGTGGTGAACGAGAACAGACGGTCGGTCCAGTGGTGCACCGACAGCACGGTTGCTTCATAAAAGCCGCTCATGGGACATTCCTTTGTCAATGGTCGAAGTCAGGGCCCGCAGATAGGGCCAGGGATAGATTCCGCGTTCGTGCCCGTCGGAGAACACGCAGTGCAGGCCGGCGCTGCCGAGGATGTCGACACCGGTCAGGAGCACGCCGTCGCAGGGGCCGGGCGGCAGGCCGCGCCGCCGTGCGCTCTCGCAGCCGCTGCAGCGGCAGGCCGAGCGCAGGCAGGCGCCGGACAGCAGCGCCACACCGGCATCCCACACCAGTTCGAGCGCTCCGGTGCGCGCATGAAACGTCACGGCAGTCGGCCATTCATCACAGGACATGGCTGACTCCTTGCGGGCCGATTTCGGTGGACAGGCCGAGCAGGCCGCCGTCGTGCAGTTCCGCGCCCATCGCCGCCAGGCTTTCTTCGCGGATCAGCGCCCGAATCTTGCGCTCCATGGCCGTGAACGCCGGGGTTTCCATCATCTCCGGCTTGCGCGGACGCGGCAGGTCGACCTTCAGCTCCGCCTTGATCCGGCCCGGCCGCGCCGTCATCACGTAGATGCGGTCCGACAGGAAGATGGCTTCCTCGATGTCGTGGGTGATGAACAGCACCGACAGGCGCAGGCGCTGCCACATATTGGTCAGGATCTCCTGCATCACCGAGCGGGTCTGCGCGTCCAGCGCGCCGAACGGTTCGTCCATCAGCAGCACCTGCGGGCTGGTGGCCAGCGCGCGCACGATGCCCACGCGCTGCTTCATCCCGCCCGACAGCTGCGACGGATAGTGGTTTTCGAACGCCAGCAGGCCGGCCAGGCCGAGCAGGGTGCGTGCCTGGGTCTCGCGCTGGCTGGCCGGCATGCCTTGCATTTTCAGGCCGAACTCGACGTTTTTGCGCACCGTCATCCACGGGAACAGCGAATACTGCTGGAACACCACGCCGCGGTCAGAGCCCGGCCCGCTGATGGTCTTGCCGTCCACGGTGAGCGTGCCGCTGTCGGGCATGGTGAAGCCCGCCACCGCGTTCATGAGCGTCGACTTGCCGCAGCCGGACGGTCCGATCAGGGAAACGAATTCGCCCGGCTGCACGTCGATCGAGACCTTCTGCACGGCGTCGATGACGCTGCCGCGCGCCTCGAAGCTGATGCTCACGTCGCGCGCCTCGATATGTCCACGGATGCTGGTCATTTTGCCGGCCCTCCCGCAGCCACGCCCATCCACGGCATGCTGATTTTTGCGCACAGGCCGATCGCGCCGCTGCACAGCAGGCCCAGCACGCCGATGGTGATCATGCCCAGCGCGATCTCGGCGTACGAGATCAGCGAGTAGGCTTCCCAGGTGAAGTAGCCGATGCCGAACTGGCCGGAGATCATTTCGGCGGCGATCAGCGATACCCAGGCCACGCCCATGCCGACCGCCAGCCCCGTGAAGATATGCGGCAGGGCGCCGGGCAGCACCACATGGGCGAGCAGAGCGCGCTCGCGCGTGCCGAGGCTGCGCGCGGCGCGCAGCAGCACGTCGTCGATCTCTTCCACGCCATGGATGGTGTTGAGCAGGATCGGGAAGAACGCGCCGAGGAAGGTGATGAACACGATGCTGACCTCATTGGTCGGCCACAGCATGATCGCCATCGGCACCCAGGCGATGGCCGGAATCGGCCGGAACAGCTCCAGCGCCGGCATGCTGAATGCGCGGAACAGGCGGTAGCGGCCGATCGCGATGCCCAGCCCGGTGCCCAGCAGCGCCGCCATGGCGAAGCCGATCAGGATGCGGCGCACGCTGATGCCGATATTGACCAGGAACTTGGCGGACTGGTTCACCTCCAGCACCTTGTCGAACACTTCGCCGGGCGTGGGGATGTTCCCGAAGCGGATATACCAGTCGATGCGGTAGCGCGTGGCCAGGTACCAGAACAGCAGCACGCTGCCGATCGACAGGGCGCCGAGGGCGTAGCGGACCAGCTGCGCGTTGCCGCGCCCGCGTCGCCGCCGCGCGGCCACCACCGGCGCGCGCGGCGGCGAGGGCGGCTGGGT
>CBFGOU010000664.1:0-3200 GCA_965650445.1 uncultured Oxalobacteraceae bacterium
AGGCGTTCCACTTTTCCAGCGCCTGATGCCACAGCAGGGAGGCGAACAGGAAGCCGGGCGAGACGCCCTTGCCTGCCTTGACGCGGTTGTCGGTCGACTCCAGCGCCAGGGTGACGAATTTCATGCCGATCGGCTGCTCCAGCACCACGTCCAGCAGCGGCAGCAGGCCGTGGTGCAGGCCTTCGCTGCGCAGCTGCTGCAGGCAGGCCAGCGCGTGGCCGCTCATGAGCAGCTTGAGCATTTCGTCGAACACGCGCGCGGCCGGCACGTTGTTGATCAGCGGCGCCATCACCGGAATCGGTTCGCGCGTGTGCGGCTCGATGGTGAACTGCAGCTTGGCGGCGAAGCGCACCACGCGCAGCATGCGCACCGGGTCTTCGCGGTAGCGCGCTTCCGGCTGGCCGATGATGCGCAGGGTCTTGTTGCGGATGTCGCCGATGCCGCCGTGGTAGTCCAGCACCTGCTGGTTGGCCGGGTCGTAGTACATGGCGTTGATGGTGAAGTCGCGCCGCTCGGCGTCTTCGTGCTGCGGACCGAAGTTATTGTCGCGCAGGACCCTGCCATGTTCGTCCTTGGGGGCGTTGGTCGCGCCGGCGCCGCGGAAGGTGGTCACTTCCAGCAGCTCCTGGCCGAACATCACGTGCACGATCTGGAAGCGCCGCCCGATGATGAAGGCGCGCCGGAACAGGCGCTTGACTTCTTCCGGGGTGGCGTTGGTGGCGATGTCGAAGTCCTTCGGTTTCACCCCCAGCAGCAGGTCGCGCACGGCGCCGCCGACGACGAAGGCCTTGAAGCCGTTCTCCTGCAGGGTCGAGGTCACGCGGATGGCGTTGGCCGACACCAGTTTGGGGTCGATGCCGTGCTGTTCCGGTCCCAGCACCACCGGTTCGGTGCTGTCGCGCTGCCCCTGTTTGTCTTTCACGCCGAGGATTTTACGAATGAGTTTTTTAATCATTGAATAAGTGGAGTAAAGGCCAGCCAAGGCTTGTTGCGTGTTGCGTGAGCGCGGCGTTCGGGTTGGTGGCCACCGGATGGGTCACGACCGACATCAGCGGGATGTCGTTGTGCGAGTCGCTGTAGAAGTGGCTGCTCTCGAAGGCGTGCAGCGCAGTGCCGATTTTTTCCAGCCAGGCGTGGGTGTGGACCACCTTGCCGGCGCCGGAGGTGGGCAGGCCCAGCAGCTTGCCGGTGATGTTGCCGTGCTGGTCTTCCTCGGGCACGGCGGCGATCAGGTGCTCCACGCCCAGCGCGGCGGCAATCGGCGCCGTGACGAAGCGGTTGGTGGCGGTGATGATGGCCACCAGGTCGCCGGCGTCCTGGTGGCGCTTGAGCAGGGCCAGCGCTTGCGGCCGGATGCTTGGGGCGATCACCGCGTCCATGTATTCGGCGTGCATGGCGTCCAGTTCGCGGCGCGGCCAGCGCGCCAGGGTGCCGAGGGCGAATTCGAGATATTCGACCGGGTCGAGCGTGCCGGCCTTGTACTGCTCGAAAAATGCGTCGTTGCGGCGTTTGTGCTCGAGCGGGTCGACGCGGCCGGTACGCACTAAAAATTCGCCCCATTCGTGGTCCGAGTCGATCGGCAGCAGGGTGTGGTCGAGGTCAAACAGGGCCAGTTTCTTCATTCTTTGTTTTCCGCCTGCGGTGATGCCGGGTCGTTCGTCTCGTTTGCCTGTAACAGCAGATCGCGCAGCAGTGGCAGGGTCACCGGGCGCTGGGTTTCGAGGGAATACTGGTCGAGCGCGTCGAGCATGGTCGACAGCGAGCGCATGTCGCGCTTGAAGTGCGACAGCAGATAGGGTAACACGCTGGCCGAGAGCGTCAGCCCGCGCGCTTCGGCGGCGTGGGTCAGGGCGGCGATCTTCTGGTCGTCGGACAGGCCGTGGATCTGGTAGATCAGGCCCCAGCCCATGCGCGTGCGCAGGTCTTCGCGCACCGGCAGCACGGCCGGCGGCACCGGGCCGGTCGAGACCATGTAGGCACCGTGTTCGCGGATCTGGTTGAACAGGGCGAAGGCGTCAATCTGGGCCTCGGCGCCGAGCTGGTGGCAATCGTCGAGCAGGTACAGCGATACGCCGGGCGCGTAGGTGAAGGCCGCCGCCGGGCTGCCGGCGGCGATGTAGCGCGAGGCCGGGGTGGCGGCCAGCGCGTGCAGCAGGTGGGTCTTGCCGGCCGCGCTTTCGCCCCACAGATAGGCGAAATGTTCGCGCGAAGTGCGTTCCGCGAACTGGTGCATCAGGTGCGCCAGTTCGGCATTCTGTCCCACTTCGAAGGTATCCAGGCTTTGCGCCTGCTCCGCGCCCAGGTCGAGCACCAGCTGTTTCATTGCGATCTTCTCATCATCGGGATTTTACCCTACAGCCTCTTAGAGACCCACTTACTGCCCTGCAATCAAGCATTATAGAAGCTACTGCGCAGATAGTGGTGGCGCAGGTGCCGGAACGCGACCATCAGGACGGCCGAGGCGGGCAGCGCCAGCAGCACGCCGACGAAGCCGAACAGCTGGCCGAAGGCGAGCAGGGCGAAGATGACGGCCAGCGGGTTCAGGCCGATGCGCTCGCCGACCAGGCGCGGGGTCAGGAAAAACCCTTCGATGACCTGGCCGAAACCGTAGATCACGGCCACGGAGATCAGGCCGGTCCAGTCGGAGAACTGCAAGATGGCGGCGATCAGCGCCAGCACCAGGCCCAGGCCGAAGCCGATGTAGGGGATGAAGACCAGCAGCCCGGTCAGGATGCCGACCGGCAGCGCCACGTCGAAGCCGGCAATCCCCAGCGCCAGCGAGTAGTACGCCGCCAGCACCAGCATCACCAGCAGCTGGCCGCGCAGGTACTGGGCCAGCAGGACGTTGACTTCCTGCGCCATGGCGACCGTTTGCCCGACCCAGCGGCGCGGCACCGCGCCGGCCACCCGGTCCAGCAGCACATGCCAGTCGAGCAGCATATAGAACAGCACCACGGGGATCAGGATCAGGGTGACGATCCAGCCCAGCACCGCCACGCCGCCGACCCGCGCCGAGGCCAGGATCGTGCTCCAGATTTCCTCGCCGCTGGTGGCGAACTGCTCGGACAGGATCTGGCGCAGGCCGGTGCCGTCGAGTTTGACCTTGATGCCCATGTCGTGCAGGCGCGGGGCGATGAATTCGTCGCTGCGCACCAGGATCATCGGCAGCTGGGCCTTGAGCAGGGGGAGTTCGGTCTGCA
>CBFGOU010000665.1:0-3198 GCA_965650445.1 uncultured Oxalobacteraceae bacterium
TTCTTCGCTTTCGCGCACGCCGCCGTCGGCCGTATCGCATAAAAATTCCGGGCAGTGCCGGTCCATCAGCACCTTGCCGGCCACCATGCGCAGGCCGCGCCGCGTGCTGGCTTCAAAGAAGGCGTCGACCGATTCCTTGTTCACCGTGCAGTAGACCATGGCGGTGGTGGTCCCGCAGCGCAGCAGCTCGTCGAGGAAAAATTCGGCCACCTCGCCGGCATGCACCGGGTCGCCGAACTGGCGCTCGGTTGGGAAGGTGTAGGTCTCCAGCCAGGGCAGCAGGCCCGGTGCCGGCGAGGCGATCATGTCGGTCTGGGGGAAATGCAGATGGGTGTCGATGAAGCCGGGCACGATCAGTTTGCCGCGGTGGTCGTGCACCGGTGCGCCCGGCGGCAGGGTTGGCGCCAGCGCGGCGTAGTCCCCGGCGGCCACCACTTTGCCGCCGTCGACGATGAGCAGGCCATCCTCGTGCCAGGCGATGGCGTCGGGATCGAAGGCCGGATCGGCGCGAAAGTGCAGCACGTTGCCGCGATAGCTGGCCAGTGACATCAGAATCCTTGTTGTATGCCGGCGTGCGTTTCCCACGCGAGCAGAAGCTGGGCGCACACGGAAGCGGCGATCACTGCCGGCGCCTTGTTGGTGATGCCGGGCAGGCCGATCGGACAGACCATGGCGGCGATACGGTCCTGCGGCACGCCGCGCGCGCGCAGGCGATGCTCGAACTGCATGCGCTTGGTGTGCGAGCCGATCAGGCCGAACCAGGCCACGTCGGAACGGGCCATGATCGCTTCCGTCAGGCGCTGGTCGAGCGCGTGGCTGTGCGTCATGACGAGATACCAGGCGTTCGGCGGGGCATCGCCCACCAGCGCTTCCGGTGTGTCCGATGCTTCGACGGTGACGTTGGCGGGAACCTCGGGCGGGAACATGTCCTCGCGCTCGTCCACCCAGGTGACGGTGCACGGCAGCTCGGCCAGCGCCTTGACGATGGCGGCGCCCACGTGGCCCGCGCCGAACAGCACGAGATGGTTGCGCGGCGCGCGGATCGCGTCGATCAGCCAGCGGCTGCCGTCGGGAGCCTGCATCAGATGGGTGCCGCGCGTGCGGTCGAATGGGGGCGCCGGTCCATCGCCATCGAGCGCCACCACGCGCCAGCGGTCTTCGAGCGGGCGCTCCTCCAGCTCTACGCCCAGTTCGAACGCCAGGTACACGACGCCGCCGCAGCATTGTCCCAGGCTGGGGCCGAGCGCGAAGCGTTCGAGGTGGCGCGTACGCCCGGTCGCCGCCATGGTGCGGGCAATGTCGATGGCGCGCAGTTCGAGGTGGCCTCCGCCAACGGTGCCGTTGACTTCATCGCGGCCAACGAGCATATGGGTGCCCGGCTCGCGTGGGCCGGAGCCTTCGACCCTGGCCACCGTGACCAGTACGGCGTTCATGTCGCGGCGCCTTCGACGGCGGCGATGGCGTTGAGGATTTCCTCGCTGGTCGCGGGCGCGTTCAGCGGCGGATTGATCTTGTGACCGCCCACGCTCGACACCGCATCGCGGATGGCGAAAAACACCGAGAACGGCAGCAGCAGCGGCGGTTCGCCCACAGCCTTGGAGCGGTGAATGCTGTCCTCGACGTTGGCGTTGTCGAACAGCTTGATGCGCAAATCCCTGGGGCAGTCCGACACCGATGGGATCTTGTAGGTCGAGGGCGCGTGCGTCATCAACTTGCCGCCGGCGTTCCACCACAGTTCTTCGGTGGTCAGCCAGCCCATGCCCTGGATGAAGGCGCCCTCCACCTGGCCGATATCGATGGCCGGGTTGAGCGACTTGCCGGCGTCATACAGCGCGTCGGCACGCAGCAGTTTCCATTCGCCGGTCAAGGTGTCGACCGCCACTTCGGCCACCGCCGCCCCGTAGGCGAAATAGGAAAAGGGACGGCCCATCATGGTCTTGGGGTCCCAGTGCAAACCGGGCGTGGCGTAGAAGCCGTCGGACCACAGCTGCACGCGCGCCAGATAGGCCTTTTGCACCAGCATCGGGAACGGTATTTCCTGGCCGTTGACGATCACATGGTTGGCGGCGAAGCGCACTTCGTCCAGGCTGGCGCCGTGCTGTTTTGCAGCGAAGGCGGCGAGGCGCTCGCGGATCTGCCGGGCCGCGTCCTGCGCGGCCTTGCCGTTCAGATCGGCACCGGTCGACGCGGCGGTGGCGGAGGTATTGGACACCTTGCTGGTATCGGTCGCGGTGGCGCGCACGTGGTCGATATCGATGCCCAGCTCATGCGCCACCACCTGCATCACCTTGGTGTTGACGCCCTGCCCCATCTCGGTGCCGCCGTGATTGACGATCACCGAGCCATCGACATACACATGAACCAGCGCACCGGCCTGATTCAGGTGCGTGACGTTAAAGGCGATGCCGAATTTGACCGGCGTGAGCGCCAGCCCTTTCTTGAGCACCGGACTGGCGCGGTTGAAGGCGGCAATGGCCGCGCGGCGCTGGCGGTAGTCGCTGCTCTGCTCCAGTTCGGCGCACAGTTCGTGAATCACGTTGTCGACCACCACTTGTCCATACGGCGTGACGTTATCGGTACCGCGGCCATAGAAGTTCACCCGGCGGATATCGAGCGCGTCGCGGCCCAGGTTGCGGGCGATTTCGTCGATCGCGTATTCGATCGCGATCGCGCCCTGCGGTCCGCCAAAGCCTCGGAAGGCGGTGTTGGACTGGGTGTTGGTCTTGCCGCAGGCTGCGCGGATATCGACGTCGGACAGGTAATAGGCGTTGTCGAAGTGGCAGACCGCGCGCGTGGCCACCGGCCCGGACAGATCGGCCGAATAGCCGGCGCGCGTCACCATGTCCACCTTTGCGGCGAGGATTTTGCCGTTGCCGTCGTAGCCGATTTCATACTCGTAATGGAAGCAGTGGCGCTTGCCGGTGACGAGCATGTCGTCGTCGCGGTCGGCGCGCAGCTTGACGGCGCGCTTGAGCCGGTGCGCGGCGATGGCGGCGGCCGCCGCCCACAGGGCCGACTGCGACTCCTTGCCGCCGAATCCGCCCCCCATGCGGCGGCACTCGACCACCACATGGTGCGAATGCAGTCCCAGCGCGTGCGCCACGACATGCTGCATTTCGCTCGGGTGCTGGGTCGAACACTGCACCAGCATGCCCTTGTCCTCTTTCGGGATGGCGTAGGCGATCTGCCCTTCCAGGT
>CBFGOU010000666.1:0-3193 GCA_965650445.1 uncultured Oxalobacteraceae bacterium
AGCATGCGCATGCGCGGCGAAAACTGGGTCTGGTGGCTGTCGTACACGCCGCGGCTCAGGTCGGGGTAATAGTAGTCCGACACCATCCGCTTGCTGCGGCGCGACAGTTCGGCGGCCAGCTCGACGCCGCCCACGCGCTGTTCGATGAAGGCGCTGCTGCGGTTGGCTTCGAGGGTGCCGTTGTCGAGCATGTTGAGGCTCCGGCGCGGATCGGCGTTGAACTGGTCCATCGACAGCGCGCCCGCAAACTCGCTTTCCGACAGCGCGCGTTCGACGCGCACGCCGATCCGTCCGCCGCTGTAGGCCCACTGTGCGCCGACGTTGGCCGAGCTCAGGTCGTAGGCGTTGTGACGGCGGTAGTTGTCGGTCTTCTGCCTGGTGACGGCGGCGTCGAGCGAGAACGCATCCCAGGCCCGTGCGGCCGAGGCGCTCAGCATGCGCTCCTTGAACTGGCCGGCTTCGGCGACGATGCTGCCGCGCGCGCTGTTGCTGGCCGGGCGTTTGGTGACGACCTGGATCACGCCGCCGGTGGCGCCTTCGCCGAACAGCACGCTGGCGCCACCGCGAATGATCTCGATGCGCTCGACCAGATCGATGGGGATGGTCGACAGCACCGAGCCGCCCAGTTCATTTTCCGACATGCGCACGCCGTCGACCATGACCACGAAGTTCTGGCTGCTGTTGGCGCCGAAGCCGCGCAAATCCAGGCCGAAGTCGGGCGAGGCGTCCAGGCTCTGGCGGCCGTACACGCCGCCGACCTTGCGGATCGCCTCGTTGACGTTGCTGGCGCCGGCGTTGCGGATCTCCTCGGCGCTGATGACGGTCGCGCCGATCGGCCGCAGCGCCGGGTCGCTTTCGAAGCGCGGGCCGGTGATGGTGACGCTGGGGATGGCGTCACCGGCGTGAGCGGCAGGCGCGAACGCGCCCAGGGACAGGGCGCAGCAAAGCGCGAGCGGCTTGATGGCCGGTACGCGGCGCGGTACAGCAGGTGTGTTCATGGTGTCATTGTCGAGTAAAAGTACCGGGCCTTGCGTCCCCGCAGGTCCGGTGCAACGGAACGGCGCGATTGAACGCGGCGCTCCACCTGTCCTGGCCGGTATCCGGGCTTGCAAGTCAAACCGCGCCCACCTTCCTATGCACTGAGCACAGTGGTATCCGGGGCGGCCTGTCGACGCGATGCGGCGACGCTTGATTACCGTTGCGGGGGCAGCACGTAGCGTTTCCCGTTTAACTGCCGGCGCGGTTGCGCCGGCGAGCACCAAAGACGCCGACATTATAAACCGACAAGGGCATGGCGTTATAGTACGATGGCGCGCATCAACCCGTCGCGCCTGCCAAGGAGCTGTGCATGCCACCACCCCGCACCATGTCCGCCATCGTCAAGGTGTTCGCGCTCGGCGCCCTGCTGCTGGCGTGCGCGCGCCTGATCGCCCAGTCCGAGCCATTCCTGGAGAACGATGTGCGCGTCTATCCGGTGCCGGCGCCGCACTTCGACGGCGGCATCGCGCTGGCCAAGGCGCATGCGGCGGCCGTGACGGTGCCCAGTGCGCCTGACGCCTGGGGCGGGCCGCGTAGCGGCAGCGAAGCGACCCTGTCGGACCGGGTGGCCAACTACACCATCGCCGCCACGCTCGATCCGCTCAAGCACACGGTCAGCGGGCACGAACAGCTCACCTGGCGCAACCGCTCGAAGGAAACGGTGCGCAGCGTGTTCCTGCATCTGTACATGAACGCCTTCGAAGGCGGCGGCAGCACCTTTTTTACCGAGGAGCGCAACGCCGGCATTCCCGCGCCGCGCGCGCACGACACGCCGGGCGACGTGTGGGGCCATATCGCCCTGCGCGCGGTCAGCCAGGGCGGCGCCAAGGCCGGCTGGACCTTCGTGCACCCGGACGAGGGTCCGGAAACCGACCACACGGTGGTGCGCCTTGACCTGCCGGACCCGGTCGAAGCGGGCACCTCCACCACCCTGGACATCGACTTTCTCACCCAGTTGCCGCGCCTGTACGCGCGCACCGGCCACTTCGGCAGTTTTCACCTGGTGGCGCAGTGGTTCCCCAAGATCGGCGTGCTGGAACTGCCGGGGGAGCGCGGCGCCACGGCGCCGCGCTGGAACGTGCACGAATTTCATTCCGAATCGGAGTTCTATGCCGACTTCGGGCTGTACGACGTGCGCCTGACCGTCCCTGCCGGATACCAGGTCGGCGCCACGGGCCAATTGCAAGGCGCGCCGGTCATCAAGGACGGCATGGCGACGCACCGCTTCGTGCAGGGCGACGTGCACGATTTCGCCTGGACCGCCGACAAGCGCAGCGCCGCGCCGCTCAGCGCCACCTGGACCGGCGCCAACGGCGTGCCGGTCGCCATTTCGGTGATTCATCCCCCCGACATGGCAGCGAGCGCGGCGCGCGCACTGCAAGGGGCCAAGGACTCGCTGGCCTATTTTTCGCGCACGCTGGGGCCCTATCCCTACCGCACCCTGACCGTGGTGCTGCCGCCGCATCATGCCGGCGCCGCCGGAAGCATGGAATATCCGACCTTCTTCACCACCATCGGCATGTCCGAGGTGGCGGACAAGTCGATGGATGCCTTCGATTTCGACTTCGTCACCATCCACGAATTCGGGCATGGCTACTTCTACGGCATCCTGGCCTCGAACGAATTCGAAGAACCGATGCTCGACGAGGGCCTGAACGAGTACTGGAACCACCGCATGCTGCGCGAGCGCGGCCAGCTGGTGCACCCGGTGCCGGCCTGGATGGGCAGGCTGGGATTTGCGCCCGGTTTTCCCACCTTCGAGCTGACGCGCGCGCTGGCGCCGCGCATCGAACCGGCCGATCCGCCGGGCCAGAACGCCTATGACCGCCTGCAAGGCATCGGCCCGGTGTACGACCGCACGGCCCTGGTGCTGCGCGACCTGGAGGCGCGCATCGGCAAAGAGGCCACCGAGCGCGCGTTCCGGGCTTATTATCAGCGCTGGAAATTCCGCCATCCGAGCGTGGCGGACCTGCGCGAATCGCTGGCTGAAGCGAGCGGCCAGCGCGCCGTCGTCGAGAGCGTGTTCGCCCAGCAGATCATGGCCACCGCCAGGGTCGACGACCGCATCTCGGCGTTCAGCAGCAGCGAGGAGCTGCCGCAAGCGGGCACGGTGCAGCGCGGCGACAGCTGGGTGGTGGAGGATGCCGCGGCGGTG
>CBFGOU010000667.1:0-3180 GCA_965650445.1 uncultured Oxalobacteraceae bacterium
CACCACGCTTTTGCGGGCTGTTTTCCAGCGCCGGCGATTTGCTCTTCACGGTCAGGGCGACACGTGGATTGCGAATCAGTTGATTGATGGTTGGCATCGTTATAAATCCAACAAAGATACAACATGAATTAACCCGGGCGATGCCCGGGGACTAAAACCGAGTCCCGACTTGGACCGGCAGCGGAGGCGCCGAAAGCCACTCGCAAGGGAGCGGCTGGAGTGCGCACACAAGTGCAGGATAAAATTCGAGAACTCGCGAGTATAAGCGGGAACATGAGGCAGGTCAATTGGTTTACTGCTCGCACGGGTGGCAAATCCCATCGCCCCCGCTTGCGCGCGGGCGACGACGGAAAGTTGAACACGAGTATGCAAACATGGCGATAATCACCGCTTTGCCCTTCGTCCTGCCCCATGCGCGCCCTGCTTCGCCCCGCCAACCTGTATTTGCTGCTGACTTACTTCGTGCTCTCGGCCGTGCCCTTCGTGCCGCTGCTGATGGGCAAATCCATCCAGCGGCCATGGCAGGTGCTGGGCATCGAATTTGTTGCCTGGGTAGCGGTGTGGGCCATGTTCAAGCGCCCGGCCTGGTTTCACTGGCTGCTGCTGCCGGCCTTCCTGGCCCTGCCGACCGAGGTCTATCTGATCGCCTATTACGGCCAGGGCATTTCCACCCACCATCTGGGCATCATCGCCGAAACCAGCCCCAAGGAAGCGATGGAGTTTCTCGGCAGCACGGTGTGGACGATGATCGCTGTGATGATCGGCATGATCGCGTGGTTCTTCAGCACCTGGAAAGTGGCCATGCGCACCCGCGCGCTGGACTGGGACGACGTCTCGCGCGGCGTCGCCCTCGCGGTGCTGAGCTCGGTGGCGCTGCTGTGGGCCTACGGCTACGAGTTCGGCACCCAAGCCAGGCACCCGCATGCCAAGGCCAGCGCCAGCGTGCCGGAGGACGACCAGGCCGTCGCCGGCGAGCACCATCTGCCATGGAACTGGCCTGCCCTGCCGCACTGGGCCAGGCTGCCTGTCGAGCTCGATTCTTTCGCGCATTCCTGGCCCATCGGCCTGACCGCGCGCGGCATCGACTTTTATAAGGAGCGCAGGCACCTGGCCGAGCTGGGCCGGCGCAGCAGCCGTTTCCGTTTCGGCGCGCACCAGGCCAGCGCCAACGACGACCCGGAAGTGGTGGTGATGGTGATCGGCGAATCGTCGCGCTACGACCGCTGGCAAATCAACGGTTATGAGCGCCCCACCAATCCCTTGCTGAGCCAGGAAAAGGATCTGGTGGCGCTGTCCGACATGATCACCTCGGTGGCGGCCACGCGCCTGTCGGTGCCGGTGATGATTTCGCGCAAGCCCGCCACCCAAAGCCTGAAAGATGGCTTCGCCGAAAAGTCTTTCCTGACCGCTTACAAGGAAGCCGGCTTCAAGACCTTCTGGCTGTCGAACCAGATTTCCTTCGGCGAATTCGACACCCCGGTATCGGTATTCGCCAAGGAAGCCGACGTGATTTCCTTCTTCAATCTGGGCGGCTTTACCAACAATTCGAACTTCGACCAGATCCTGCTCGCACCGCTCAAGAACGCCATCGCCGATCCGGCCCGCAAGAAGCTGATCGTGCTGCATGCGCTGGGCAGCCACTGGAATTACAGCCACCGCTATCCGCAGAGCTTCGACCGCTGGCAGCCGTCGCTGTACGGGGTCGACAAGCCGGTCGTGACCGACACCGGCATCAAGGAGCGCATGTCCAACAGCTACGACAGCACCATCCTGTACACCGACTGGTTCCTGGCCAACGTGATCGGCACGCTCAGGCAGTCGGCGCAGCGCAGCGCCATGATGTACGTGTCCGACCACGGCCAGACCCTGTACGACAAGAGCTGCAAGCTGGCCTTCCACGGCCACAACACGCAGTACGAATTCCACGTGCCGGCCCTGGTCTGGTATTCGGACCAGTTCGCGCAGCGTTTCCCGGACAAGGTCGCCCAGCTGCGCGAGCACCGCAGCGCGCGCCTGTCGACCGAAAACGTGTTCCACACCCTGCTCGACCTGGGCGACATCCGCTACCCCGGCGACCGCCTCGAATGGAGCTTCGCCAGCCGCCAGTTCCAGCAGCACAAGCGCTATGTCGACAGCTACGGCTGGACCAACTACGACAACGCCACCTTCAAAGGCGACTGCCGCGAAGTGATCGACAAGGACAAGCCGCTCAAGCAGGACAAATGAAGCGGGCCGGGACAAGCGGCAAAGACCAGAAATCCCTCATTGATCTATTTTTTCTTCGCCGCCAGCGCCCGGCTCTCTTCTTTCAGCCCCTGCGCGACAGGACAGACAGCCTGCATGAATGACGCCAGCGTGTTGACCAGGTTATCGCCTTGCAGCCGATAGAAAATAAACTGCCCGCGTTTGTCACTGGTGATGAGTCCTGCCGACTCGAGTATCCGCAAGTGCTTCGACAGCGACGGCTTGGTCATGTCGAAGCGCGCGGCGATTTCGCCAGCCGACAATTCAGTTTCGGAGAGGTAAGCCAGGATTTTCCGGCGCGGCGTGGAAGCCAAGGCGGCAAAAATTTGATCCATGATGTGCGGTAATCCAAAGTATCGGCAAGCGTCCGGGCAGGACAGCAAAGGCCATGATACATCAAATGTCATATTTAGCTCATTAGCCAATTAGCTAAATATGATGTATAGTGGTTTGCATTCGATATTGGATCAGGGAGTAGACCATGAACGAGGCAGAAACCCCACCACCTTCTTGCGCCACCGTGTATTTCAACAGCGCCTGTCCGGTCTGCGATGCGGGCATCCGCTACCAGCGCCAACAGATGGAAGGGAGCGCGGTCAGCTTTGTCGACGTGCACGGCCACCCCGAACTGGCGCAAGAGCTGGGCATCGATCTCGAGTCCCTGCGTGAGCGCCTGCATGTACGCGACGCCGCGGGAGCGATACATGCGGGCGACCGAGCATTCGCGACGCTTTGGTCGCAAACGCCCGGCCAGCGCTGGATGGGATGGCTGGCTCGCCGGCTGTCCTGGCTAAGCGGACCGCTGTATAACGTTGCCGCCCGCTTTCTCTATCGCTGGAACCGCAGCCGCGGCCGCTGGTAAGCCTATTTCTTCCTGGATGCACATCATGGACACCAACACCTCCACTACTTCAGCAATCCCACCACTGAACGCTG
>CBFGOU010000668.1:0-3168 GCA_965650445.1 uncultured Oxalobacteraceae bacterium
CGGCGCGCCCTTCGGCCGCTTCGATCTGACTACCGGCACCAATTTCAACCGCGCCTACAAGCACGTGGCCGAGGACCTCAAGGTCTCGCTGACAGGCCTGCTGGGCGCCGACGAAGCGGCCAACGTGGCGCTGGTGCGCGAGCATGCACGCAAGTCGGTGGCCGCCTGGGAGCCCGGCACCGATGCCGACGCCCTCAAGAAAATCCTGCTCGGCCTGGCCATCGACGCCGATATCGTACTCGACCTGCACTGCGATAACGAAGCTGTCCTCCATATTTATACCGGCACGCCGCTGGCAGAGGGCATCATGCCGCTGTCGCAGCTGCTGGGCGCGCACGCGGTGCTGCTGGCCCTGGTCGGCGGTGGCGAGCCCTTCGACGAGGCCTGCAGCCGCCTGTGGTGGGACCTGGCCGACCATTTCGGCGCGGCCTTCCCGATCCCCAAGACCGGCTGCCTGGCCACCACCGTGGAACTGCGCGGCGAGATGGATGTGCACTACGCGCTGGCCGAACAGGATGCCGGCGCGCTGATGCAGTTCCTCGCCCATGCCGGCGTGCTGGACGTGCCGCGCGCGGCCCTGCCGGCGCCGCTGTGCCAGCCGACCCCGCTCGAAGGCGTGCAGCCCCTGGCGGCGCCGCACGCCGGGGTGCTGGTGTTCCTGCGCCGGCTGGGCGAGCGCGTCCAGGCCGGCGACACCGTCGCCGACCTGATCGACCCGGTCAGCGGCGCCACCACCCCGATCAAGGCCGGGGTGGACGGCGTGCTGTTCGCCTCCACCGCGCACCGCCACGTGCTGCGCGGGATGGCGGTGGCAAAGATCGCGGGCGCGACTGCGTACCGTGCCGGTAATCTGCTAAGCCAATAATGAAAAAATTAAAGCTTCCCAATACCTTTGTCCTGCTGTTCGCCATCCTGGCGCTGATCGCCCTGGCCACCTGGCTGGTCCCGGGCGGCAAATACGACACCCATCTGGTCAACGGCAAGCAGCTGGTCGATCCCAACACCTTCCGCTACATCGCCAGCAATCCGCAGGGGCCGGTGGCGCTGATGATGGCGCCCATCAAGGGCTTCGTCGAGGCGGCCCAGATCATCGGCTTCGTGCTGATCGTCGGCGGCGCTTTCGCGGTGCTGCAGAAAACCGAGGCGATCGATTCGCTGATCAAGACGGTGGCGCGGGCCCACAGCCATTCGCGCTTCGTGCGCGCGGCCCTGATTCCGGTCTTCGTCACCATGTTCTCGCTGGGCGGCGCCACCTTCGGCATGAGCGAGGAAGCCATCCCCTTCGTGCTGATCTTCGTGCCGCTGGCGATCGCGCTCGGCTACGATACCGTGGTCGGGGTATCGATTCCCTTCGTCGGCTCGCAGATCGGCTTCGCCTCGGCCTTTCTGAACCCGTTCAACGTCGGCATCGCCCAGGGCATCGCCGGGGTGCCGCTGTTCTCGGGCATCGGCTACCGCCTGATCGTCTGGGCCATCGCCACCGCCGTGACGATCGCGTTCCTGATGTGGTACGCGGCGCGCATCAAGCGCGACCCGACCCTGAGCCCGACCTACGCCATGGACCAGGAACGGCGCGGCGAACACCTGTCCGGTTTCGACGCCGGCTTCAACGGCATGACCGCTTCGCACAGCGCGGTGCTGTGGATTTTCCTGCTGTCCCTGGCCGGCATGGTGGTCGGCGTGATCCAGTACGGCTGGGGCATCGACGAGATGGCCGCGCTGTTCCTGGTGATGGCCATCGTGATCGGCAAGGTCGGGCGGCTGGTGGCGGACGACTTCATCGCGTCCTTCATGCAGGGCGCGCGCGACCTGGTGCCGACCGCGCTGGTCATTGCGCTGGCGCGCGGCACGGTGATCCTGGCGCGCGACGCCCACGTGATCGACACCATGCTGCATTCCCTGATGCCGCTGGTGCAGTCGTCCAGCCCGATCTTCGCGGCGCAGAAGATGTTCGTGATCCAGTCGGTGATCAACTTCTTCATCCACTCGGGCACCGGCCAGGCCGCATTGACCATGCCGATCATGGCGCCGCTGGCCGACCTGGTCGGCGTGACGCGCCAGACCGCCATCCTGGCGTTCCAGTTCGGCGAATTCACCACCCCGATCATCCCGACGTCCGGCATCACGGTCGGGGTCCTGGCGCTGGCGCGCATCCCCTGGATCACCTGGGTCAAGTGGATGATGCCGCTGCAGCTGATCTATCTGGTGCTGGCCCTCGGCCTGCTGATTCCGCCCTGCCTGATGAACTGGTGATCAGCTCAGGTAAATATGCGGGAAATAGCGTTCCATTAGCGTGTCGGGGCACTGCGGCGCGGTGAACCCGAACTGTTCGTACAGCTTGTGCGCGTTGCTGGTGGCCAGCGTGAAGCGGCGCAGGCCTTTCAGGCTGGGGTGCGCCAGGATCGCCTGCATCAGTTCCTTGGCGTAGCCGCGCCCGCGGTACTCGGGAAGAACGAACATGTCGACCAGGTTGCCGAAGGTGGCGAAATCGGTCACCACCCGGGCGAAGGCCACCTGGCGGCCATCGATGAAGCCGCCGAAGCACAGCGAATTGTCGATCGCCCGCTCCACCACCGCACGCGAGATGCCAACAGCCCAGGTCGACTGTTCGCTCAGGAAGCGGTAGATCAGGGGGATGTCGAGTTCGGAACGGTCAGTCGAAATCTGCAAGTTGGTCATGGGTGAACACAGTGTCGGCAGAAAAAACCGATTCTACCCCGATTTACGGCGCTGTCATGCCGCCACGCCGATCGTGCGCGCCCCCGGAGAATTGTCCGCCGGAGCGGGGCCTTGTTTTATAATCCTGTAAAGCAAAGGAACCTCTCAACATGACCGAACAATTCTCCAAGAAAGGCGAAGCCTGGTCGGCGCGCTTTTCCGAACCCGTCTCCGACCTCGTCAAACGCTATACCGCATCCGTCTTTTTCGATAAACGCCTGGCCATGTTCGACATCCAGGGATCGCTCGCGCACGCCGAAATGCTGGCCGCGCAGGACATTATCAGCGCGGCCGACCGCGCCGAGATCGAACGCGGCATGGCCCAGATCCGCAGCGAGATCGAGAACTCCGACTCCGACTACGACCGCGAAAAGCTGCAGGAGCGGCTGGCCAAGCTCGCCGGCGGCGTCGCCGTCGTCAAGGTCGGTGCGGCTACCGAAGTCGAGCTCA
>CBFGOU010000669.1:0-3161 GCA_965650445.1 uncultured Oxalobacteraceae bacterium
GACCGCGGCGCGGCAGGCGCATCGTCAGGCCGTTCTGCCAGCTGACGCGTTCGGTGCGCAAACCAAACCGGGACTCGACGTCGCCACTGAGGGCGCCAGCCAAATCGATATCCATTTGCGCCGTCGCGAAACGTACGTCCTTGAGCGTATTAAGATCGTTCATTGGATACTCGCCTGACACCGACCATCAGAGGGTCTAACTTGCCGCAAAAACAAGGTTATCAAACAATGAACTAATTCCAACAGCAAAAAACTTCAGACCTCGCATCTGGGTTAATGCAGGAGCGGCAAGCTATGCATTTTTGCTGTGACAACCGAGGCTAGATACGCGTTTTGGCGCGTTTTGGACCTGTTGACGGAAATTCCCCGCTCATAAGCGACGACATCCTTCGCGATCCTGCATGGCTTGCCTGCACGGCGCGCATCGTCAATTATCGTCAAATCGTCATCTTTTTCAAAGGTTTCGCCGTTGGCGACCTGCTGACACCCAGAGCCGGGGCCTCGCGGCCACCCCGACGCCGCCGGCGCCTCCCACGATCGTAATTACTTGAGCACTCCAATCAAACGGGCCGCCGCCAAGTATTTTCTCGATCCGAGGCAAACACAAAAACCCGGCCTCCGAAGAGGCCGGGCTTGAAACTTTCAGAACCCTATATGGGTCTGTTAGCCCGGAACGGTGGGGCTGGCTGCGGGCGCGATGGCGCCGGACTCGGGCAGCAGCAGCTCGAACAGGGCATCGACATCAGCCTGGAAGGGCTGGTCGGGCGCGTTCGCCGTGAAGACCTCGCCGCGCAGTTCCTGGAAGGACTTGTTGGCGACCGAAATGTCAACGTTGGCTACGAGAGCGGCTGCATAGGCGTTGATGGCGGCCTCACAGGCGGCGAGTGTACCAGTCGGCACGCTGCAAGCCACCGCTACCGCACTGTACAGACCCTCGAAACCAAGGACCGGAGCGGCAGAGGTAGCAGACGCCGTTCCGAGGCCGAGCACGCCTGCCATTGCCAAAGTCGTGATCAGCTTACGCATCTAAATTCCTCACAATTAACGCCGCGGCTCGTTTCGTAGATGTATTGAGCTGAACGGTCAATGTTTTGTTTAGATGTCATTTACCAGCCGGACAAGCCCGATCGGCCGAATTGGTAAATTCGCCCAGCCCCTGCCCCGCTAAACCCTTGTAATTCGGGCGTAAACCACGACCCCAGACGTTAACGATCGCCTTGGCCCATGCGCCGCAAGCATAGGGCAACGCACATTCCTGCATAGCCAAAGGGGCCCAGCGACACTTGCGCAGGCCCCTTTGTTACTTGCTTTAAGTGTTTAGCCGGCAACCCAGCGAGTTGGGTTCGGCGAAGACATCGACCGAATATTGTATCCCGAGGCCCGCAGCGTCTTGACGCTGTTGGTGAGGTTATCGAGGACATAGTCGCCCTCGCTGGTCCGCACCACCAGAACCGCATGGGGTTCACCGCGGCGGGTATGGGTGTAGGCAATGCGCAGGGCACCGGCCGACACGCCCTGGCGGATGAGGGCGCTGCGCTTGGACAGCACGTAATCCTCACAGTCGCCACTGGTGGGGTTGAGCTCCCAGACGTCGGCCGTGTCGCGCTCCGGACGGATGGAGCGATTGACGTGGCTGTTGATCTGCTTGAGCACAGCCATCAGGTTCGGCGACATCGTCACCTGGCCACGACCGCTGCTGGCACATTCGCTCTTGTTCTGCGCGCAGAAGAACTGCAGCGAGAGCGGTGTGATAGCGGCATACTGGGTTACCAGGCCATGGCTCGAAACTGCGCCCTGGTTGGTATAGGCGGCCGCGCCGCCAACGGAGAACAAAGTGGCGGCCATGGTCAGGCCAGTCACGACTGCTGCAAACTTGGTGTTCATTTACGCCATCCCTGATGAGGTTGATGTCAGCAGGATGCACGCAGCCGATTGCTGCCGAATTCGAAAATTCGGTACAATTTTATTCAATTGCCAAGATTCCGGTCCCGGCTGTCCCATGCTCAATAGGACTGCCCCGCGGCCGGACCGTTGAAACGGGAGGGGCAATTCGCCTCAAAAGCCGGGCTAATTGTATCAATTGGCGGCGCGTCGTCGGCCGGCGGACATCCGCTGGCCCCACCGGGTTGCACGTGCTAGGCAAGCGCGACCTTGTTCGGAGACGACCGTGGGCAGCTCAGCCACATCCCGTATTGCCTTCGTCACCAATGGTACGGCCGACGCCGATGCCGCCGCGCATCGCCTGTCGGCGCGCTATGGCCTTCATGCGCTCGAAAGCGCGGATGTGGTGGTGGCGCTGGGCGGCGACGGTCTGATGCTGCAAACGCTCCATCGCGTCATGCCCCTCGACACCCCGGTCTACGGCATGAATTTCGGCTCGGTCGGCTTCATGATGAATGCCTTTTCCGAGGACGATCTTGAGCACCGGCTGCAATCGGTGCAGCGCACGCGCATCTATCCCCTGTCGATGGAGGTGCTGGACACGTCGGGCAAGACCCAGACCGCGCTGGCGCTGAACGAGGTCTCGCTCTTCCGCTCCACGTACCAGGCTGCCAAGATCCAGATCATCGTAGACGGCGAGACGCGGCTGGACGAGCTGATCTGCGATGGCGCGCTGCTGTCGACGCCGGCGGGCTCGACCGCCTACAACCTGTCCGCCCACGGCCCCATCCTGCCGATCGAAGCGCCGCTATTGGCGCTGACGCCCATTTCGCCGTTCCGCCCCCGCCGGTGGCGCGGCGCCATTCTCTCCAATCGCGCCGTGGTCAAGTTCATCACCCGCGAAGCGGCCAAGCGCCCGGTCAGCGCCGTGGCCGACAATGTCGAGTTTCAAAACGTGCTCGAGGTAACGGTGCGGGAGGATCGCAGCCGAGGGGTGACCCTGCTGTTCGACCCGGGCACGAGCCTTGAAGAGCGCGTGCTGAGCGAGCAATTCCGGTATTAGGAGCACCTGGGGTGCGGAGTCCGCTGAGCAGGACCATGCGGGCGGCCGCTACCGAACCGCGCCTTCGCATTCAACCTGCTTGGATGGCCTGGGAAAGTGGCGGAGAGGAAGGGATTCGAACCCTCGAGACAGTTCATCACCATCTGCGCCCTTAGCAGGGGCGTGCCTTCGACCACTCGGCCACCTCTCCGGCAGGGGGTGGATAGCGGGCGGGGGG
>CBFGOU010000670.1:0-3147 GCA_965650445.1 uncultured Oxalobacteraceae bacterium
TACTTCCACGTCGCGCAGCACGCGGATGAATTTCTTGGCCGCAGGCTGCTCCTGCACGCCAGCCTGCTGCAACAGAAACACGAAGGACGACGCCGAACCATCCATGATGGGGATTTCCTCGGCCGAGACATCGACATACAGATTGTCGATGCCCAGCCCGGCGCAGGCCGACATCAGGTGTTCCACCGTCGACACGCGCGCCTGCTCCTTGATCAGCACCGAGGCCATGCGCGTATCGCCGACGATGCCGGCGCTGGCCGCGAACTCGACCACGGGGTCGAGATCGACGCGCCGGAACACGATTCCGGTATCGGGCTGCGCAGGACGCAAGGTCAGCACCACCTTGGTGCCGGAATGCAAACCGACACCGGTCGTGCGGACTTGTTGCTTGATGGTTCTTTGTTTGAGCATCCGACGATTATATCCAAGTTGCATCAGCCGCGCCGGCGGCGGCGGGCCGCGCCCAGCAGCACCAGGGTGCCGGCGCCGAACATGGCCCAGGTGGCGGGCTCAGGCACGGCCGCCACGCTGAGCAGCGTCTCCGGCCGCCAACTGTAGGTCTGTTCGACGAAGGTGCTGGGGTCGCGCGCGTAACTGTAATCGGACAGCCCGGTGGTGATCGCCCTGCCCGCGCCCAGATACCATTCGGGGTCGTGGCTGGCAAAGCCGAGCGTGAATGCGAGCAATGGCGCACCTGCCGCAGCCGCGGCGGCCAGGCCGCCCGCGGGCAAGGCAAACTGGAACTCCTTGGTGCCGCAGGCATGAAATTCGGTGCTTTCGCAGCTGATGTAATCGACCGGGCCGATCCGCAGCGAGCTCAGTTCGGACCGCTCGAGCAGGCCGTCATGGTTGCTGTCCTCGCCGGCGAAACTGCCGCTCAAGGTCCACTGCGGCAGGAACTTGGCTTCCTGTTCGCTGTAAAAGCCGGTGTAGGTGAATGCCCACTGGCCCGGCTCGGCTTGAACAATGGTGCTGCAAAGGGCTAACAGGCCCGCACAGAAAAACTTCGACCGCATGAATACTCCTGTAAAGAGTTAGGCTTGTGTTTGTTCGTGGCGAATCAGGTAAATGCCGCTGCCGATGATGATGGCCGCGCCCGCCAGCGTGTACTGGTCGGGCAGCGTGTGCCACAGGGCCCAGTCGAGCGCCACGCCGTAGGCCAGGGCCGAATATTCGAACGGCGCGACGACGGACGCCTGGCCGGAATTGAAGGCTTCGGTAATGGCCAGCTGGCCGAGGAAACCGGTCACGGCCAAGGCAGACAGTAACAGGAAATCGCCGCTATTGGGCGCAACCCAGGCTGGTACGGCCAAGCCTGTTGCGCCGGCACCCATGAACACGATTACCCACAGCACCGTGTGCTCGGATCGGTCGGTGCGCCCCAGCACGCGCGCGGCGGTGGCCGAGATTGCATAGCAGGCGGCCGCGCCGAGAATGGCCACGCCGCCCAGGCTGAGCATGCCGTCACCGTCCGGACGCAGCGCGATGAACACGCCGCCCAGGCATACCACGATGGCCGCCCAGCGTGCCAGGTTGACACGCTCTTTCAAAACCAGCATCGACAGCGCCGTGATCAGCGCCGGCGAGATGAAGAAAATCGCGTACGCCTGCGCCATCGACAGCTCGCGCAGTCCGTACACGAACAGCGCGATGGTGGCGATCGACAACGCCCCGCGCAGCGCGTGCAGGGGCAGGCGCACCCGGAACATGCTGCCGAAGGCGCCGCGCCAGCCGACATAGGCGAGCACCAGCGGCAGCGAGGTCAGCGCGCGCAGGGCCGCCACCTGCATGGCCGGAAAGCGGGTCGACAGCAGTTTGAGCACGCAGTCCATCAGGGCGAACAGGGCCACCGCGATCAGCATCGCGTAGATGCTGCGCAGATTGCTTTGCCGGCGCGCGGCGACAGTGAGCTGCGGTGCGTTCATGTGACCCCTGAAGCGAAAAACGGCGCCGCAGCGCCGTTGTTGCCGATGGCGGGTGAGACTTAAGCCAGTTGCTTGAGCAGGGTTTCGGCGTTCGAGACTTCGAACTTGCCGCCCTCTTCCACGTTGAGCTGCTTGACGACGCCGTCTTCGACCAGCATCGAGTAGCGCTGCGAGCGGGTACCCATGCCGTACTTGGAGAAGTCCGCGTCCAGGCCGAGAGCCTTGCTGTAGGCGGCGTTGCCGTCCGCCATCATGCGCACGGTGCCGGTGGCTTTCTGGTCGCGGCCCCAGGCGCCCATGACGAAGGCGTCGTTGACCGAGATGCACCAGATTTCGTCGACGCCCTTGGCTTTCAGTTCTGCGGCGTGCTGGACATAGCCTGGCACGTGCTGTGCCGAGCAGGTTGGCGTGTAGGCGCCGGGCAGGCCGAAGATGGCGATCTTCTTGCCTTTGACCAGGTCGGCGACCTGGAAGGTGTTGGGGCCGAGCGAGCAACCAGCGGTTTCGGTTTCGATGAATTCGGAAAGCGTGCCTTCTGGGAGGCGGTCGCCGACTTTAATGGTCATGGGCAAATCCTTTTGGTTTTTCGGGTTGGTGGTACTTTGCTAGTATGCACGATCCCGAAAAATTCTGCAGGCCGCCATCCCGCGCGGGACCTACAGCTTCAGAAAAATTCGCCGCCGGTAGAGCGGCAACAGGATCATTCCGACCACCATCAGCAAGGCGAACGAGTACACCGCCGACGCCACGCGGGCATCGCCGATGAGTACGCCAAGGTGCCGCGCAGCCGCGCCGTGCAGGGAGCCAGATGCGAGCACCGGCAGCTGCATGAAGGTGTCGAGCAAGGTGATCAGGATGAAGGCCAAGGTGGCGTTGGCGCCATAGACCCTGATCGGAATCGCCCACGGCGGCGCGGCGCCGGGTGTAGTCAGCCGCGCCAGGGCGACCAGCACCAGCAAGGAAGACCCGCCGGACAACAGGGCAAAGCTGGGCGTCCACAGCTTTTTGATGATGGGTACCAGCGGATCGAGCGCCAGTGCGGCGACGATCAAGGCAAGCGCCAGCACGCTCAGCAACGGCAGCGCGCGGCGCGCTTCGGCACGCTGCAACAGCAGCCCGGCCAGCACGCCGAACAGCACGTTGGCGAGCGCGCCGCAAGTCGACAGCAACCCCTCCGGATCGAAGGTCACCACGCCATCGGTGGTCCCGTATGGCCACAGAT
>CBFGOU010000671.1:0-3144 GCA_965650445.1 uncultured Oxalobacteraceae bacterium
GGACGTCGACCAGGTGCCCGGCCGCGGCGGCGGGATCCGATCGCGGCCAGAACACAAACAGGAACACAAACACAAACAGGCTGCGGAACTTGGCTAGCGTCAGCACCGATCGCGTGCAGCTGCTCGAGCAGATGACCAGGGCACGCGGCAGGGCTGCAGGCAATGAGGTGTAGAACAGGCTAACGGGACACCTGCCCGCGCTCCCGCTTGGGTTGCGCACCGATTCCCTACGGGAACCGGCACGCCCGGTTACGCGGGTAAACCCGTAAAATCAAAACCCGAAAACCCCGGAATGCAACTAACGCATGACTCGGCCAGCGACAGAAGCAGGCCACCAGGTTGGAGGCCGACCTACAGGCCGTCGATCTGACGGCAGGGGCGATTTGAGTCCGAGGACCGATGCCGAAGGCGAGGGAGCGAGGATGGCCCGTTAGGGCCACCCCTGCGCATCACCGGCGCTCCTCCAGAGCGTCCGGATGTTTGCGGGTGATCTGCTGGTGTTGAGTCTATAAGGGAGGCCTTGGCCTCCCGTACCCTGTGCGCCGCGCTCGCGCGGGGCAGTCTGGTTTTATTCTCCCAGCTGAACAACGGCCGGCCGGCCTAAAGTGGCGCGCTGCGCGCGCCTAAGAAAACCCACGCTTAGGGGGGACCCGTCCCCCCTGAGACCCCCCAGGGGTAGAAAGAGAGGGAAACCGGCTGAAACCCGCATGGATGCTAGACGCGACCGCAAGAATTTGGAGGATGACCGAAAATTTTTTGCACAACTCTGCAAAATTTAGCTCTTATTCTTTCGGTTAAACCCATAGGCGTTTTGACTTCCACCGAAAAAATAACCCCTTAACTTTTCGGATAGGCGGTGATATGATCCGCTCATCACCGAAAAAATAAGGTCAAAAAAGTGGCAAATAAAAGAGAACATAACGTGGCTTCTGCGCGTACCGGCCCCAGCCTCAAGAGCCTGACGTACTCGGCTGACCATAACCCGCTGCTCAAGCCGAACAGTATCGAGATCAAGCGGCGCAAGGTACAAACCGGCGTGCGCGAGGACCTGACCGCCCCGGGAGAAGTGCGCGTGTCGGCCATCCATCAGATCATCGAGAAGGATGACGCCGAGTTCGTGAAGGTGTTTGCGGAGGGAGTGAAGGCGATGTTTGGCCTGAGCCGGACGGCCTACCGGGTGTTCCAGCTGGTCCTGGCCAAGTACCAGGACGAGCCGATGGTGGGCGGCTATGCCGATTCGGTCTATCTCGCCTGGTTCGATGGTGGCCTGTCCGGCGTCGACGTCGGCATGACCGACCGCACCTTTCAAACCGGGTTGCGTGAGCTGCTGGGCAAGGGATTCCTGGCGCCGCGGCTGCCGAACGTGTTTTGGGTGAATCCCAGCCTGTTTTTCAAGGGCAACCGGGTGGCCTTCATCACCGAGTACGTGCGCAAGACGGGATCCGACGAGAAGAAGCGTAAAGGCCTGGAAGCCCAGGGCCAGGCGCGCCTGGGCGGGATGGAGGAGTAACGGCCAGCGCTGCAGCGCGCCGGCCGGTGAAGGCTAGGCGGCCTTGGTGGCCGGGGTGATCGTGTAGGGGTTGAAGCGAATCACCTCCTCTCCCAGCCAGTCGTTCAGCTGCAGGAAACGCGCCTGCAGCGGTTCGATCTCGTTGCGGCCGAATACCTGGGCGGCCGTGTCGGCGGCACCGAATCCGCCCGTATTGCTCGGGACGATGCCAAGCAGCTGCGGCGGCACGCGGTGCGCCGCCAGCATGTCGTCCCGCGTCACATTCTTGATGTTGAAAAACTCGTCCTTTGCGGCGACCTCCGACACCGGGATAAGCTGAATCCCGTCCTTCTTGCCGTTCGGCGCGTACATGAACAGGTTGCGGAAATTTCCGGGCCCCTTGCTGTCTCGCAGCGCCTGGCGGATCGCGTCGACGTCCTCATCCCGCTGGGCCGCGTCCGTCATGTACAAGATGAAGCCTGCGTGGCTCCCGTTCTCGTAGTATTTGCGCCGGAACAGCGTCGCGGATTCGTTCAGCCAGGCCGCGTGCAGCGCGCCCAGGTATTCGGGCAGGCCGTACACCTCCTGGTTAATGTCCGGATCCCGAAGGTGGAAAATAGTCCCCTCCTGGAATTCATGCGTCTGTTGCCACCCGTCGATCTGGATGAAGCGGCGTAGGTCACTGGTGCGCCGGATGTACTTGGCCAGCGGCGGCACCAGCTGCAGGGGCTGGCCAAGGCGATTGTCCCGGCGCTCGAGGTAGGCGTTGCCGAACGTCAGAAAGTCCAGCGCCCAGGCTTCGAAGGCCGCCCGGGAAAGCAGCTTGTGCGGGATGAAGGTCGAAGCCAGGACGTTACGCTTGAAGAACAGCGCCGAGGCGTGGTGGGTCCCGGCCCGGAAGCTCTTGGCCAGGCCGGCCCAGCTGACCGGCGGTTCGAACCATCGGCCGTTCGTCCAGGCCTCCGTGTAGTTGAGGATATCGGCCCGGTCCAGGACCGGTACCGGATCCCCGAAGCTAAAGGCCTCGACGCGCGACGGCGCCGCAGCCGGCACCGCGGCCGGCGCCGCAGCTGTCATGCCCTGGGGGCGGTGTTTTTTCTTCATCAGTAAATCTCCAAAATGCTGGTGTTATTCGAGGTCGCGCCCTCGAGCGGTTCGTTGCCAAGCGCGTGCAGGGTGGCCCAGGCCAGGTCGGCGTGTCCGGTCTCCTGGCTATAGCCGGCGGTGTAGGTGAGCTGGCGACCGCTCGCGGTGACGGTCTTGCGAATCGCCATGAAGGATTGCGCGAGGTCGGTCCAGCCGGCGTCGAACTCCAGGCGGCCGCCGCGGACCACGGACAGGCCCTTGAGGACCAGGCGGCCCTTGACCTCGGGCGAGTAGCTGAGCGCGACCACGGACGGGTAGAACTGCTTCACCAGCTGGTAGACGCCCTGGCCGAGGCCGCCGGTATCAATCGCCATGTAGGTGACGTTGTAGCGCTCCGTGATCTGCTTGATGCTGCGCGCCTGTGCTTCGAAGTCCATCCCGCGCCACTGGTGTTTCTCCAGCACGCGGAATTTGCCACCTGGTACAGCTGGCGGCGCGACGACGACACAGCCGGCTGAGTCGCCAGACAGCGCCGGGTCGTAGCCGACCCAGACCGGACGATGCCCGAA
>CBFGOU010000672.1:0-3128 GCA_965650445.1 uncultured Oxalobacteraceae bacterium
TTCCACCGTCAGCTGCTGCAGCAGGGCCGCGTGATCGGCGTCGTTGGCGCCGGCGCCATCCTGCGAATAGTAGCCGACGCTGTTACGCCCGCCGCGCTTGACGCGGTACATGGCGCTGTCGGCATGGCGCAGCAGGTCCGCGCCGATGCGGCCGTTGTCGGGGAAGATGCTGATGCCGATGCTGGCCGAAATCACCAGTTCGCGGCCATTGACCAGGAAGCGCGTGCGCGCCGCCGCCAGCACCTGCCCGGCCAGCGCCTTGACGCTCGCCTGGGCGCCAGCGCCCTCGCCCAGCGGCAGGAACAGCGCGAATTCGTCGCCGCCCACCCGCCCCGCCCGGCCCGACGACGGCACCAGGTCGGACAGGCGCTGGGCGAACTGGCGCAGCACCGCGTCGCCGCTGGCGTGGCCGAGTCCATCGTTGATCGGCTTGAAGCGGTCCAGGTCGATGTACAGCACCGCCACCGAGCCGCTGCGCTGCACCGCGCGCTGGCAGGCTTCGTCGAGCAGATGGTGGAAGTGGCGCCGGTTGGCCAGGCCGGTCAGGCAGTCGACCTGGGCCAGTTCGCGGATGCTTTCCTGCTGCGCCATGCGCTGCGCGGTCTGGGCGATCAGCGCGCCGATGGCGGCCGACAGATTGGGCAGCTGCGCGGTGCGCTGGCGGCTCAGGCAGCTGAAGAAGATCAGCACGCCGGGCCGGTGGCGCTTGCCGTCGTCGCTGTCGTAGGCGACCGGGAACGCGTAGCCCGAATGGATGCCGGCCTGGCGCGCGTAGCGCGGAAACAGGAATTCCGGATCGTTGGCCAGGTCTTCGATCCAGCGCGCCTGGCCCGAGCTCCAGACCCCGCCCACCACGCCCTCGCGCGCGCCGATCGACAGCAGCTGGCCGCTGGCCGCTTCCGGCACCGGGCGCGGCCCGCCGCTCCAGAAGTGCGAGCACACCAGCCGCCCGTCCCTGCCGCCGCCGTGCTCCATCGACCAGTACATGCCGCAGTCCCAGCCCAGTTCCGTGCAGACCAGCTCGATCATTTTGCTGACCGCTTCGTCCAGCGTGTGCGTGCCGATCATCAGCTGGGTCGACTCGAAGCTGAATTCTTCGCGCATGGCGGCGTGCTTGACGGCGGTGATGTCCGATACGATGCCCTCGACCAGCATGCCGGCGCCAGGCAGCACCGCCAGACGCAGCCAGCGCACGCCATCGGTACGGCTCAGCAAGCGCAGCTCGCACTCGGCGGTGTCGCGCTCGTGGCGCGCGCCGAGCGCGGCGTGCAGCGCTTGCAGGTCTTCCGGCAGCGCGCCGGCAAAGCCGCCTCCCGGGCTGGCATGCAGGCGGCGCCGCTCCCCCAGGAGCCGGGCCGCTTCCAGCGACAGCAGCACCGCGCCGCTCAGGCGGTCGTGCCACCAGCGGCCGAAGCCGGCGGCGCGCGCGATCGGATCGGGCGCGCCCGCCTGGGCCTGCAAGCTTGCCGGCCATGCCAAACCGAGGACTTGGGCGGATGGCATAACGGCGCCGGCAAATTGTGCGGACATCTGTGAATCTCCAATACGGTAAAGCGGGTGAATCAAGCTACCTATCCACTTAGCAACATCCGGGCCATGTGACATCGTGGTCATCATGATGAGATTGTGTACTTCAATAGGGAGCGCGGCGCACCGGGCAAGTGCACATTGGCAACAATTGTGCTGTGGCGGTGCAATAATGAACACGGTCCGGCGGAGCTATCCCGGTAAGTATTGATGGAACCAGTGCGCCGCCAGGATGGCGACCTGATCGAGCGCGCCGGGTTCTTCGAACAGGTGGGTGGCGCCGGGAACCACCTCCAGGCGCCGTACGCAGCGCATGGTCTCGAGCGCGCGCTGGTTGAGCGCCAGCACTTCGGTATCCAGCCCGCCGACGATGAGCAGCGCCGGCGCGCGCACGTCGGCCAGCGCGGCCCGCCCGGCCAAGTCGGGCCGGCCGCCGCGCGATACCACCGCGCCGATCTGGCCAGGGCGGCGCGCCGCCAGTTGCAGCGCCGCCGCCGCGCCCGTGCTGGCCCCGAACAGGCCCAGCGGCAGGTAGCGCGTGGCGGGATGGGTCGCCAGCCAGTCGATGGCCAGGGCCAGCCGGTCGGCCAGCAAGGGCATATCGAAACGGGCGGCGGAATCCTGGTCCTCCCGCGCGGTCAGCAGGTCCATGACGAGCGTGCCCAGGCCGGCCTGGCGCAGCGCGCCGGCTACCTGGTTGTTGCGCGGGCTGGTGCGCCCGCTGCCGCTGCCATGCGCAAACAGCACCATGCCCCGCGGCACATGCGGAAGCCCCAGCACGCCCTCGACCTGCTCCGCGCCAACGGCGATCTCGATGATTTCCCGGTGATGCGTGACCGTCATGTTGGCCTCCCGTTCCAGCCGCAAGGTAAGATCGCGGCATGGATAATCTCACCCACTCGCTCTTTGGACTCGCCGCTGGCGAACTGGTTCAACGCAGCCTGCCCGAGGAAGCGCAGGAGCAGGCGCAGCAAACGCGCGGCAATCTGCTGCGCTTTGCCGGTTTTGCGGCCAGCAATTTTCCCGACCTGGATCTGTTCGCCACCGGCCTGCTGCCGGCGCCGCTGGGCTATCTGCTGCATCACCGCGGACACACCCACACGCTGTTGTTCGCCTTGCCGCAGGCGCTGCTGCTGGCGGCGCTGATCTGGCTGCTGTGGCCCGGCGCGCGGCGCCTGCTGCGCGCCAGCGCCGCGGCGCGGCTGGGGCTGGCGATCTGCTGCCTGGGCGGCCTGGCGCTGCACATCGGTTTCGATGCGCTCAATTCCTACGGCGTGCATCCCTTCTATCCATTCGATGCGCGCTGGTTCTACGGCGACCTGGTGTTCATCCTGGAGCCGGTGTTCTGGGTCGGTTTCGGCATTCCGCTGGCGATGGCCCTGCGCACGCGCGTGCTGCGCTGGCTGCTGCTGGCCATGCTGCCGCTGCTGGCCGTGCTGGCGGCCAGGGGTTTCCTGCTGTGGAGCGCGGTGCTTGCCTTGAGCGCGGCCGGCGCGGGATTGGCCGTGCTGGGCAGGCGCGCGGGCGAACGCGGCCGGCAAGCGCTCGCCGCCGGCATGGCGCTGGCCGTGCTGTTCGTGGCCGGCCAGGCCGCCGGCAGC
>CBFGOU010000673.1:0-3126 GCA_965650445.1 uncultured Oxalobacteraceae bacterium
CGTGAGCGCGAACCCGGCCGCCAGCAGCACGGCGCCCAGCACGATCACCTTGGCCGAACCCCATTTGTCGGCCACGGCGCCGAACACCGGTTGGGCTGCGCCCCAGACGAACTGGCCGATCGCCATCGCCAGGCTGATCGAGGCGATGCCCAGACCGGTCGAGGTATTAATCGGCGAGAGGAACAGGCCGGTGGTCAGGCGCGCGCCCATGGTGATCATCAGGATCGCCGCAGCCGCGAGGATCAGCAGCCAGGCGGCGCGCGGGGTCATTTCGGTCTGGTTCGGCATGGTGCGATTTCAGGATGTACGTGGAGCGGTGGATTGCATCAATTCTAACAATTCCCCTTGTCCCGCGCTTTCCGCCGTTCGTCGCAAAATTCACCACGCGGCAATGTGCTCATGTATTCTTCGTCCACGTTAACAAACCGCCATACATCATGCGACTTCACCTGACCGCCGGCATCATTGCCGCCTCCCTGGCCCATGGCGCCATGGCTATCGACGTTTCCCATACGGTGACGGGCGAGAAGGCCGGCGAGGCCAAGCCGATGGCCTGGCGCTACCGCGTGCTGGCCGCCGGCCTGGACCAGTTCGACAAGAGCGCGCCGGCCATGGCGCCGGGCGCCATGCTGGCCTTCAGCCTGCCCAAGGTCGAGGGCGGCGACAACCGCGTGCAGATCGTCAAGGCCGAGGGCGCGGTCAGCCTGCCGATGGCCTCGCCGACCAGTTTCCGGCTGGTGCGCGACGATGACGCCGCGCGCGAAAACGCCGAGGTGGTGGCCAACCGCAGCTTCGCCCCAGGCGTGATGAATCATCCGAATGTACTGGTGCGCTCGCCCGGACTGGGACCGGATGAGCGCCGCCTGGGCGACCTGCGGCTGGCCTGCCAGGTTCAGCTGGAAATGGTGAAGACCGAGGAATTAAGGCTACGCGCGCTGGTTGCTGTGGGCAGCATGTTCGGGCTGGATATCTGCAAGAAGATGAAGGTCGATGAGATCGACGCGCCGCGCAGCTATGCGCGTGTGATGCTCGAACATGCGGGGCGCCGGGTCATCTACAGCCGCAAGGGTCCGGCCGAGCAGGCCACGCCGGCGCTGAGCGACCGCGCGTGGCCGGACGACACGCGCGTTTCGTATCTCGGCGACGGCGCCGGGACCTGAGTTATACCGCCGATCGGATCAGCAGAGCGATCGCATCGGCCGCCATGCCTTCCTCGCGCCCCAGGTAGCCCAGCTTTTCGTTGGTCTTGGCCTTGATGTTGACCTGCTGCGGCGACACGCCGATGTCCTCGGCGATGCGCGAAACCATCTGCGCAATATGCGGCGCCATCTTGGGTGCCTGGGCGATGATGGTCGCATCGATATTGCCGATGGTGTAGCCGGTGGCGACCACGCGGTGCGCCACTTCACGCAGCAGGGTGCGCGAATCGGCGCCGGCGAACATCGGATCGGTGTCCGGGAAGTGCTTGCCGATGTCGCCCAGGCCGGCCGCGCCCAGCATGGCGTCGATGATCGCGTGCAGCAGCACGTCGGCATCGGAGTGGCCATACAGGCCGAGCTTGTGCGGGATGGTCACGCCACCGACGATCAGCTTGCGGCCTTCGACCAGCGCGTGGCAGTCGTAGCCCTGTCCGATGCGGAACGGGGGCGTTGGGTTGTAGGATTGAAGAGCCATGATAGTAAGTTCCAGGTGAATTTACGTTAGCGCGCGCCCAGGTACATCTCGGCGATGCGGACGTCCGCGGGCAGCGTCACTTTTAAATTACAGGGGTGTCCTTCGACCAGCCTTGGCGAATAGCCCAGGGCTTCGACCGCACTGGCATCGTCCGTGATGACGGCCGGGTCGGTGGCCGCTGCGAGGGCATCGCGCAGCAGCCGGTATCTGAACATTTGCGGGGTCTGCGCGAGCCACAGGCCATCGCGCGCGACCGTGGCGACGCCGGCGCCGGCGGCGCTGCGCTTGACGGTGTCGACCACCGGCAGGGCCAGCAGGCCGCCCACCGGATCGGCTCCCACCGTGTTGACCAGGCGGGCAATCAGTTCGGCATTCAGGCCGGGCCGGGCCGCGTCGTGCACCAGCACCCAGTCGTCGTCGCGCAGTTCGCCTTCGAGAACGGCCAGGGCGTTGCGCACCGATTCCATGCGCGTGGCGCCGCCACAGCGCAGCACGCCGACACCGCGCGGCGCCACCGCATCGATGTGGCCGTCGCCGCTACTGACGACGACAAAGGTATGCGTGATCAGGTCGCTGGACAGGAAAGCGTCCAGGGTGTGACGCAACATTGGCTTGCCCGCAACCTGCATATACTGCTTGGGTCCGTTGGCCGCCATGCGCGCGCCGATCCCGGCTGCCGGGATCAGGGCGATGTAGCGTGGGGCTGGCTGAGTCATCAGAATTTCCTGTGTTGCGTGTGCTGTCATGAGCGCCTGCGGCGCGCCTGACCGATAAGCGACTGTACCTCACCTTTGCAAACTTTGCTCAGGCGCGCATACTCCTGCGGCGAGTCGATGGCGGCCTGTTGCGCTTCAACCGCACCCATCTGGCTCTTCATGTACGGCATCCAGCTCGCATCGATTTCATGTTCCAACTGGACCTGGGCCATGCCGATCGGCGCATACAGCGGCTTGCCTTCGAAACGCCTGGCCAGCGCGGCGCGCACCACAGTTTCCACTTTCGGCAAATGATCCAGATAGGCCTTGAGGTGGCGCATCTCATGCGCAAGAATTTGTTTATAGGCACAGCTGCCGGGAATGAATTCCTTGCCGATATAGACCACGATGGGCGCGTAGAACAGGCGCACGCGGATCTGCGGCGCCACGCATTCGAAGCCGGTGACGCGGTCTTGCAGGATACGTCCGTCCAGGCTGACCGACACGCGCGATTCGGTGCGGGTCAGGCCCAGCACGAAGCTGTTGGGCGTGCCCGGCGCCTTCATGGCGGTGAGCGCGCGCAGCGAACGGGTGTTGTCGATGCTGTAACCGTTCTGGCTGGCCGCGAGCATCGTGACCGTCCTGTCGATGCTGTCTTCGCAACGCGCCTGGAACGGCGTGCGCGCGGCGGCGGCTGCCGTGCCGCAGCACAGCAGCCCCAGCATGGGCCGCCACGGTGTCATGGAGCTCAGGTCGG
>CBFGOU010000674.1:0-3125 GCA_965650445.1 uncultured Oxalobacteraceae bacterium
CGTACACCATCAGCAGGCTGCCGTTCACACGCGGAATGTTGAGCAGACGGCCGTGGCGTTCGAGTATGTGGTCGTCCGTCACATAGGCGTCGATCAGCGACAAACTGGCATTGGCGCGCCAATGGGCGCCCAGGCGGCCGGCATAGTCGGCGTCGAGACCGCGGCTGCGCACCGCGCCGGCGGTGACAAAATAGCCGGGATTGGCCGGATCGGCCGTGAGCACATCCCGCTTGCGGATGTCAAACAGCGCGATGGTCGCGCCCTGCGCGTGGTCGGCGCTTTCCCACTTGACGCCGGCTTCAAGCGCGCGGCCGTGTTCCGGCGTGAACGCGGAGCCGGACGCGCTGCTGCCACTGTTGGGCCGGAACGAGCGGCCGGCATTGGCGAACAGGGTCCACTGCGCATCGGGCAGGTAGCTCAGGCCCAGGCGCGGCGCGCGCGAAGCCGGATGCTGGCTGCTCAGGGCGCCGTTGCGCAGATCGTGCAGCGACTGCGTATAGCGGTCGATGCGCGCGCCGGCGAGGATGCGCCAGCGCGCGCCGATGCTGAGCGCATCCTGCACGTACAGGGCGCGGTTGCGCTGCTCTTCGCGGGTATCGGTATTGGGCAGCGGCAGCGGCTGCGGCTGGCCGTAGACCGGCGCGAAGATATCGATGGCATATGGGGCGGCTGCGCCGGGATTGGCGCGCAGCATGCGCTGGTCGAGGTCGAAGCGATACGCCTCGGTCCCGATCAGCAGCTGATGGGTCAAGTGGCCGCTGCTTATACGTCCGGTCAGCTCGGCCTGCAACGCGACATCGCCGGAACTGAAATCGCGGTAGCGGCGCTGGCGCCGCAGCGTGCGGCCGTCGGCCTGCAGCGCGGGCTGGCCCTCGGTCGAGAAGCCGCGCAGATCCGCGTTCTTGGCCGAGACGGCCGCGCGCGCGCTCCACTGCCCGTCCAGCTGATGCTCGGCCACCAGCTGGTGCGACAGACTCCGCATGCGCACATCGCCGTCGGCCGGTTCGCCCAGAAAGCGTTCGCGCGGCACGGCCCCGGGCCGGTCGCCGGCGGCCGCCACGCCGCGGTCCAGGGGAGCCGCATGGCGCAGCGCTTCGCCGCGATAGTTCAAGGTCGTGCCGGAACCGAGCTTCCAGGTCAGGGCCGGAGCCAGCAGCGCCCGGCGCGATGCGACGTGCTCGCGGAAGCTGCCACGCTCCTCGAGCGCGGCATCGAGCCGGTAGGCGGCGGTACCGCCGAGCGGGCCGGTGGTGTCCAGCACGGCGCGGTGGAAGCCGTCGCTGCCGAGGTAAGCCTCGACCGCGTGCGCGCTGCGCCACAACGGGCTTTTGCTCACGATGTTCAGGGTGCCGCCGGGTTCGCTGGCGCCGTACAGCGATGCCGCCGCGCCCTTGAGAAATTCGATGCGTTCGATATTGGCCGTGTCGCGCGGGGCATTGAAGCCGCGGTTGCCGGCAAAGCCGTTCTGCAGCAGCGCCATGCCGCTGTTGATGTCGCCGGCCAGGCCGCGGATGGCGATGTTGTCCCACATGCCGCCGAAGTTATTCTGGCGCGAGACGCCGCCGGCGAAGTCCAGCGCATCGTCCAGGCGCACGGCGCCCAGGTCGTCGAGCGACTGGCGCGCCATGACGCGCACCGCCTGGGGCAACTCGCGCAGCGGCAGATCGGTCTTGCTGGCGCTGGCGTCAAGGGCATGGTAGGGGCCGGAGGAGCGGCGTCCGGCCACTTCCACCAGTTGCATGGAGTCGGCGTCGGCCGCCAGCAGAGAGACAGGGGCGAGCGCCAGCGCCGCCGGCACACAGATTGCAGGTGTCATTTTCATTGGTTCAGTTCTTTAATGACGCGCAGGCGCACACGAGGCGCGCAAGGACACGTCGGGAAAGCGGACAGCCGCGCGCCGGCCTGCGATGGCCGGGCAGCTGCAAAAAGGACTAATTACTGAGGACGATGAGCGGGAGGCGCCTGGCGCGGCGGGATCAGGTAGCGGCGCGGGGTGACGCTGACGTAGTCAGGCCGGCGCGCCGCCAGATAGGCGATGACGAGGAAGACCGCCAGCAGGGCTGGCGGTGCGGCCGGAAGCGGCGCGGCTTTGCCGCCGCTCATGTGACAGACGACGCAGTCGGCCATCTCGTCGATCGTGTCGTGCCGGTGCGAGTAGGCGAGCGTCATTTGCACCAGCATGACGAGCACGCACAGCCACAGCGCCGCCCGGTAAAGGCGCGCCTTGGTGAAGCGGGATGCGATGGCGTGGGCGGTCATGATGGTTGCGGCAGCATGCTTGCAATGACCGCAAAAGTATAACATCGATAAGGCGGGCTCCGCACCGCCTTATCGATGACGCATCAGAACTGCGCGTCCTCCAGCGCCAGCACGCCGCTGCTGCCGTCGACAATGGCCGTGCGCAGGCCGCCGGCCTGGGTCAGGATATGGTCGGCAAAAAAGCGCGCGGTGGCGATCTTGGCTTTGTAGAAGGCGGCGTCGCCCTCCCCGCCGGCGAGCCTGTCGCGCGCCACCAGCGCGGCGCGGCCCATCTGCCAGCCGCCCAGCACGATGCCGGCCAGCTTCAGATACAGCACGCTGCCGGCGAACACGCCCTTGACGTCGGCCTTGGCATTGGCCACCACGTAGTCGATCACCGCTTCCAGGGCCGCGCTGCCGGCCGCCAGGCGCTCGCCGATCACGGCCAGCTCGGCCCCGCCCGCGGCCAGCTGCGCTTCGACCGCACGCACCTCGGCCAGGATGGCGCGCGCCACCGCGCCACCGTCGCGCACCGTCTTGCGGCCCACCAGATCGTTGGCCTGGATGGCCGTGGTGCCTTCGTAGATGGTGAGGATCTTGGCGTCGCGGTAGTGCTGGGCGGCGCCGGTTTCCTCGATAAAGCCCATGCCGCCGTGGACCTGCACGCCGTCGCGCGCGACGTCCTGCGACAGCTCGGTGGACCAGCCCTTGATCACCGGGACCAGGTACTCGTACACGGCCAGCCTGGCCGCGCGCGTGGCTTGATCTGGATGGTGATGGGCCAGGTCGCTGATGCCGGCGCCCACGTAAGCGAGCGAGCGCGCCGCTTCGGTCTGGGCGCGCATCGACATCAGCATGCGGCGCACGTCGGGGTGGTGGATGATGCT
>CBFGOU010000675.1:0-3121 GCA_965650445.1 uncultured Oxalobacteraceae bacterium
AATCACCAAGACCGCCTCGGCGGCGCTGCTGGCCAGCGGCCAGGCGATGAGCTTTACCCTGGCGCCGCGCAACCTGGGACCGTTCAGCGCCACCAGCGTCACCGTCAGCGACAGCCTGCCGGCGGGCTTTAGCGGTATCAGCGCCGCCGGCACCGGCTGGACCTGCAGCGTGAGCGGGCAGGATGTCAGCTGTACCCGGGCCAGCTACGCCGTCGGCGCGGCCAATAACATCACCATCAACGCCACCGCGCCGGTGGTGGTAGCGCTCACAGCTGCCACCAACACCGCAAGCATTGCCAGTGCCACCCCCGACGGCAATGCCGGCAACGACAGCGGCAGCGTGGGCGTGTCCATCGTGCCGGACGGCGTCGACCTGGAGCTGACCAAGACCAAGTCGCCCAACCCGGTGGCGCAGGGCAGCAATATGGTCAGCACGGTGCGCGTGACCAACCACGGCCCGCGCGCGGCCGCCAGCGGCGAGGTGCGCGTGATCGACACGCTGCCGGCCGGCGAGAGCTACAGCGGCACCTTCAGCGGCAGCAACTGGACGTGCGCGGCCCAGGTGGGGCAGGATGTAACGTGTACCTACAATGCGGCGCTGGCCGTGGGCGCCTCGGCCAGCGACCTGCTGCTGACCACCACGGCCACCGCCGCCGGCACCCTCGGCAATACCGCTTGCGCCAGCTACACCGACAGCGGCGCCAGCCTGAGCGATCCCATCGGCGGCAACAATTGCGCCAGTGCTTCGGCGCTGTCGACCGCGGCGCCGGCCTCGCTCGACCTGCAGCTGGCCAAGAGCGCCGACACCGGGCTGCTGGCCTGGAATGCGCCGACCATCACCTACACCCTGACCGTGACCAATGCCGGCCCTGGCGCTGCCACCGGCGTGGTGCTGACCGATCCGATTCCCGGCTATATCGCCGGCAAGACCGTGGTCGCGGCGGCCCTGAGCGGGGGCACCAGCACCGCCACCTTCGCCTGCAGCGGCGGCTCCACCGTCAGTTGCAGCCAGAACGGCGGCAGCATGGCCAGCGGCAGCACCGCCGTATTTACCGTCACGGTGACCCGTCCCGTGCTCGACAGCGCGGCCCAGCCCGGCAATGTCTGGACCAACAGCGCCAGCGTCACCTCGACCGACCAGGGCGACACCAACCCGGCCAACAACAGCGCCTCGGCCAACGTACAGGTCGATCCGGTGGCCGACCTGACCGTGGTCGATACCGTGACGCCGGGATCGGCGGCGGCCGGCACCAATGCCACCTACGTGCTGACGGTCAATAACAATGGCCCCTCGAGCGCGGCCGGGGTCACGCTCAGCGACGTCTTCACCATCCCCAGCGGGAGCATGACCTTCATCTCGGCCACGCCCAGCGCCGGCAGCTGCGCCGCCTACGACGGCGGCACCCACACCCTGTCCTGCAGCCTGGGCAGCATCGGCGCGGGCGGCACCGCCACCGTGACCGTGGTGGTGCGGCCCGACTACATGATCGCGCCGCCCAGCCCGCGCGAGATCACCAATACCGTCAGCGTGGCCACCACCACCCAGGAAAGCAATGCCGGCAACAACAGCGCCGCCGTGGTGCTGGCCGTCACCGCCGCGTCGCTCGATTTGCTGGTCAACAATACCGACAACGTCGATCCGCTCGGCTTCGTGCCGGCCAGCGGCAACCCCGCCTTCCCGGACAACGTCGTCACCTACCGCAACACCATCACCAACCGCGGCCCCTCGGTCGCATCCGGCCTGGTGCTGAGCTACACGATGCGTCCGCCGGCCGGCAAATCGATCACTTTCGTGGGCGACAAGCTGGCCGCCACCGGCCAGGCCTACGCCGGCTACTGCGACCAGGCTGGCGTGCAGGTGACCGGTCCGGCCACCCAGACCATTACCTGTACCTTCCCGCCCGCGCAGATCCTGGCGGCCGGCAATGCCAGCACCGACCTGTACCTCGATTACCACGTCGACACCCAGCCCGGCACCAGCGGCGACAGCTATTCCTCGACCGTGGCGATCACCTCCAACGAGCCCGACACGGTAGCGGCCAACAATTCCACCAGCCAGACCACCACGGTCAAGATGCGCGCCGACCTGCAATTGGCCAAGGCCGCGCGCGCCTCCGTCGGCGGGGTCGACAGCAGTGTCGCGACCGTCGAGCTGCGCCAGCCGTTCTATTATGTGCTGACCCTGACCAACGCCGGACCCGGCGACAGCCAGGTGACCAACCTGACCGACAGCCTGCCGGCCGGCCTGGCCCTGTACGCCGGCGGCAGCGTGGCGCCCTACAACGCGGCGCCGTACAACGCCGGCGTGCTCTGGAGCACCAATAACGCCACCCCGACCAACGGCAGCTGCAGCGGCGCCGCCACGATCAGCTGCGCCATCGGCCTGCTCGAAAGCGGCAAGGTCGCCACCGTCAAGGTACCGGTGGTGTCGACCAGCTACGCCGCCAGCGTGCAGAATTGCGCCTCGGCCACGACCGGCGAGGTCGATCCCAACCCGGCCAACAACACCGGTATCTGCGCCACGGTGGCGATGCAGCGCGCGTCGCTGGCCGGCACCGTGTATGCCGACAGTAATAACGATGCGGCCAAGGCCGTGGGCGAGTCCGGCATCGCCGGCGTCAGCCTGCGGCTGGACGGCACCGACATCTACGGCAACACCGTCACCAACCTGAGCGCCACCACCGATGCCAGCGGCAATTACAGCTTCAGCGACCGCGCGCCGGGCACCTACACGATCACCGAGACCCAGGCCAGCGGGTATCTGGACGGCAAGGAAGCGGCCGGCACCGCCGGCGGCACCGCCAGCGGCGTGGGCGCCGACACCATCAGCGCCATCACCTTGCCGGCCAACACGGCGGCGACCGGCTACCTGTTCGGCGAATTGGCCCCGGCCTCCCTGTCCGGCTTCGTCTTCGTCGACCTCAACGCCGACGCCAGGCGCGACCTCACCGGCGTCGGCGCGACCGACGAGAGCGCGGGCATCACCAGTGTGACCGTCAGCCTGACCGGTACCGACGATCTGGGCGCGGTCAGCACCAGCACCACCACCGGCGCCAGCGGCGCCTATAGCTTTGCCAACCTGCGTCCCGGCACCTACCAGGTGGTCGAAGCGACCCTGGGC
>CBFGOU010000676.1:0-3116 GCA_965650445.1 uncultured Oxalobacteraceae bacterium
CTTCGGCAAATATCTGACCGGGACGCTGGAAATGCGCCATATCAAAGGCACCAGTGCCTTTGTGAACAACCAGCCGTACCGCGAAAACGCGATCGCGGCATCCCTGACCTACACGCGCTAGCGGAGCATCGCCATGTATGAACAATATTACGGGCTGAGCGCCAAGCCCTTCCGGCTGCGTCCGGACCCCCACTTCTTCTACGGCAGCAAGGGCCACAAGCGCGCCATGGCCTACCTCGAGTACGGCCTGTCGCAGGGCGAAGGCTTCATCGTCATCACCGGCGAAGTCGGGGCCGGCAAGACCACCCTGGTGCGCAACCTGTTCAACCACCTGCCGGCCGAACAGATCGTCGCCGCCCACATCGTCAACACCCACCTCGACTCGGACGACACCCTGCGCATGGTGGTGTCGGCCTTCGGCCTGCCCTATGAAAACGTCAGCAAGACCGATCTGCTGACCCGCCTGGAACAGTTCCTGCGCGCCGCCGATGCCGAGGGCAAGCGCGCCCTGCTGGTGGTCGACGAAGCCCAGAACCTGACCGCGCGCACGGTGGAAGAACTGCGCATGCTGTCGAACTTCCAGACCGACGACAAATGCCTGCTGCAGACCTTCCTGGTGGGCCAGCCGGAATTTCGCCAGACCCTGCACAGCCCGACCATGTCGCAGCTGCGCCAGCGCGTCATCGCCAGCTACCACCTGGGCCCGATGGACGCCGAGGAAACCCGCGCCTACATCGAGCACCGCCTGCACACGGTCGGCTGGAACGGCGACCCGTCGTTTTCCGCCGGCGCCCATGGCGCCATCTTCGCCCACACCGGCGGCATTCCGCGCAAGGTCAACACCCTGTGCGACCGCCTGCTGCTGATGGGCTTCCTGGAAGAGATGCACACGTTCACCGAAGCCGAAGTGCAGACCGTCATCCGCGACATCGCCGAAGAATTCGAACTGCCGCCCGGCCAGGAAGCCGCGCCGCCCGCGCCCATGGTCGAACTGGCCGAAGCGGAAGCGGCCGCCTCGCCGGCCCACCCGGTCTACCTGGACGAGCGCATGATGCGCCTGGAAAAATCGGTGGTATCGGTCCTGAACATCCTGAAGAAAATCGTCGCCAGCCCGGCCGCCACGGGCGCGCCGCTCAATCAACATAACGACTGACCCAGCCATGATGATGCAAGCTCCCCCAGCCCGTCCGCGGGTGCCCGGCGCGCCGATCCGCAACGCCATGACGATCGACGTGGAAGACTACTTCCAGGTCTCCGCCTTCGCGCCGCATATCGACCGCGCCAGCTGGCCCACGCGCGAGTGCCGGGTGGAGGCCAATATCGAACGCATCCTGGCCATTCTGGCCGAAGGCAATGTGCAGGCCACCTTCTTCACCCTGGGCTGGATCGCCGAGCGCTATCCGGCCATGGTGCGCAGCATCGTCGCCGGCGGCCACGAGCTGGCCAGCCACGGCTACGGCCACCTGCGCGCCTCCGACCAGAGCCGCAGCGAGTTCGCCGAGGACGTCGGCAGCGCCAAGAAGATCCTCGAAGACATCGGCGGGGTGCCGGTGACGGGCTACCGCGCGCCCAGCTTCTCGATCGGCCACGCCAACCTGTGGGCGCTCGACACCCTGCGCGAAGCCGGCTACCGCTACAGCTCCTCGATCTACCCGATCGCGCACGACCACTACGGCATGCCCGACGCGCCGCGCTTCGCGTTTTACCCGCACGGCCCGGACGGCCTGCTGGAAGTGCCGATCACCACCGTGCAGCTGATGGCGCGCAAGCTGCCGGCCGGCGGCGGCGGCTACTTCCGCCTGCTGCCGTACGCGCTCTCGCGCTGGATGATGCGGCGCGTGAACCGCATCGACCAGCAGTCGGCCATTTTCTATTTTCACCCGTGGGAAATCGACCCGGGCCAGCCGCGCCCCGCAGGCACCAGCGCCAAGGCGCGCTTCCGCCACTACGTCAACCTGGAGAAAATGGAAGGCCGCATCCGCCAGCTGACCCGCGACTTCGCCTGGGACCGCATGGACAATCTGTTCCTGCCCCGTTGACAATTACCCCAAAGACTCCCAAACAATGAGTTCGACGATCGACGCAGTACAACAGCGCCCCGCAACGGGCGCCGTCTCCGCGCCCGTGGTGCGCCTGCTCCAGAAGCACGACTACGCGCGCTGGGACGCCTTCGTGGCGGCCTGCCCCGACGCGACCTTCTTCCACCGCGCCGGATGGCAGGCCATCATCGAGCGCGTGTACGGCCACAAGACCTGGTTCTTCTACGCCGAGGCCGAAGGCCAGATCGTCGGCGTGCTGCCGCTGGCCGAGATCAAGAGCCGCCTGTTCGGCCACTCGCTGGCGGCGCTGCCGTTCTGCGTGCTGGGCGGCGTGGCCGCCACCATGGATGCCGCCCGTCCGCTGCTGGACGCCGCCGCCGAGAAAGTCGCGCGCGAACTGCAGGTCGGCCATCTCGAATACCGCAACCTGCTGCCGGCCCACCCCGGCGACCCGTCCTGGTACCAGAAGGAGCTGTACGTCACCTTCCGCAAGGAGATCAGCGCCGACGACGACGAGAACATGAACGCCATCCCGCGCAAGCAGCGCGCCATGGTCAGGAAAGGCATCAAGCTCGGTTTGACCAGCGAAATCGACGACGACGTCGAGCGCTTCTTCACCTGCTACTCGACCAGCGTGCACCGCCTCGGCACCCCGGTGTTCCCGAAATCGTATTTCAAGGTCATCAAGGAAGTCTTCCCCGAGGAGACCGAGATCCGCATCATCGTCAAGGACGGCCAGCTGATCGCCGGCGTGCTGAGCTTTTACTGGCGCGACGAAGTGCTGCCCTACTACGGCGGCGGCATGCCGGCCGCGCGCGAAGTGGCCGGCAACGACTATATGTACTGGAACCTGATGCAGGCGGCCGCCGCGCGCGGCGTGCGCATTTTCGACTTCGGCCGCAGCAAGCTCGGTACCGGCGCCTTCGACTTCAAGAAGAACTGGGGCTTCCCGCCCACCCCGCTGGCCTACGAATACAAGCTGATTACGTCGACCGAACTGCCGGACAACAATCCGCTCAACCCCAAGTACCAGCTGTTCATCAAGATGTGGAAAAAGCTGCCGATCGGCCTGGCCAA
>CBFGOU010000677.1:0-3107 GCA_965650445.1 uncultured Oxalobacteraceae bacterium
GGCTGGCGCTGGGCGGTCGATGGGGAACGGATCGGCTCGCCCGAGGCGCTGCTGCATGCTGCCCTGTGGCCGGGTCCACACTTCCCGCAAACATAGCCTTTTTATTCGAGGACGACAGGCTTTTCGCCCGCCCCCGGCTAAGCGCTGCTGACGGCAGCCGCCGTTGCCAATCAGCGGGGGAAGCATGCAGCACGGCGAAGTCCTTGTTACTCTGGAAGCGGGCCGCTACCGCCTGCTCGAACCGATCGCGGAATCGGCTTACGGGATCGTCTGGCGCGCGCGCAGCGAGGACGGACGCGGCGAACTGGCGCTCAAGCTGGTCAATGCACAGCAGATGGAGCGCGCCCTGCCGGCGCTGCGACAGCGCTGGAGCGCGAACGCCGCCAACGAAATCGGCTTCCTGCGCTCGCTGGCGCCGTGGGACGAGCGCCACATCGTGCGCCTGATCGACAGCGGAACGCATGACGGCCTGCCGGCCATGGCGCTGGAACTGCTCGACGGCGATCTGTCCACTCGCCATGACACCCCCTTGCAGCGCGTGCTGGCCTGGATCGGCCAGATCAATCAGGCGCTGGCCAAGGTGCACCAGTACGGCTGGCGCTATCTCGACCTGAAGCCGGCCAATGTGCTGCTGCACCGCGACGGCGGCGTCAGGCTGGCCGACTTCGGCACCAGCCGCCTGCTGCAGGACGGTCCGTCGGCCGGGTATGCCGGCACCGCCAGCTGGCAGGCGCCCGAACAGTTCTTCCCCGACCGCGACGGCGCCTACCACACCGACCAGCGCAGCGACTATTTCGCGCTCGGCGCGATGCTGTACTACCTGGTCACGGGGCGGCGCCAGCTGCGCTACTGCCACGAATGCGGCCAGGCTTACCGCGCCCACCTGGCCGGTGGAGCGGCCGCGCTGCGCGCACGCTACGGCGGCGCCCCGCCCCCCACCTTGCGCGAGGACGAAGCGGCATTGTTCGCACAGCGGGTAGCCTGGTCGGCGCCGGCGCTGGCCCTGCTGCGCGCACTGCTGGCCCCGCAGCGCCAACAGCGCCCGCGCAACGCACTGGAAATCAGCCGCATGATCGCGGCCATCGCGCCCTGCCGGAGCGCGGCATGAAGCGCCTGGCTGCCGCCGCGCTGGCCATCCTGTGCGCACTGCAGTTGCTGGCGGTGCTGCGTACGCCCGCCGCCTACCTGCCTGCCACGATCGAGCTGGCGCTGGCGCCATCGCAGTTCCTCGATCTGGGCCGGCACGAACTGGCCGCCCCGCAGGCCGAAGCGCGCCAGCTGCGCATCGGGCGCGATGCGCGCGGCCACTGGTGGATCGCCGGCCTTGGCGCGGCGCACACGCTGACGCTCGCCGATGCAAGCGGCGAACGCCGCCTCGGCAGCACGCTGCTCGCTCCCGGCGCGCAACTGCGCGTGGGCAGTGCGCAGTTCACGGTCGCCCAGCTCGGCAACGGAACGCTGACCCTGTCCGGCAATGGCTCCCGCTGGGATTACGACGGCGTTAGCGTGCGCCGCAACGGCCAGCCGCAGCCGCCCTGCGCCGCCACGCGCATGATGCCGGCCTGGCTGTCCGCCCCCAGGCCACTCAGCTTCGGCGGCAATCTGCACTGCGGCACCCGCATCGGCATCGCATTCAGCCAGCCGGGCGCCGCCACCATCACGCGCAGCGGCGCCGCGATGCGGCTTACCCCGGCCCCGCGCACGCCGGTGCTGGTCGACGGCGTCGACATCGCCAGCGCCAGCCTGCCGCTCGACGGCGTCGGCGCCATCGGTCTTGGGCGCACCCGCTATGGCGTGCATATTGACGGCAATCGCCTGTCGCTGACGCCGCAGCGCCATGTCGCGCTGTACGCCGAGGCGCAGGCCGGCCTGCCGCCGGGCGTGAGCTGGCAGTGGGCCGAACGCTCCCTGTGGACACTCGACGCCGGCCCCGCCGCCCTGCTGCTGACCAGTGCCTGCGCGGCCTTGCTGTGCGCGCGCCGCTACCGGCTTGCGCTGCCGGTGCTGGTGGCCGCCGCCGGCGTGGCCGCACTGCTGCTGCAACGCGCCGGCCATCCGCCGGCCATCGGCCTGTCGATGCTGCTCGGCTGGTCGGCCCTGTGGTGCTTTCTGCTGCTGCCCGGCCGGCTCGCGCTGGCCAGCGCGGCCGGAGTGCTGCTGCTGGCGCTCGGCCTGCTCAGCCAGCTCGAGCTGGGTCTGGGCGCCATGGCCAGCTCATGGCCGCGCCACTTCCAGAAAAGCTGCGCCCTGCTGGCCATCGGCCTGGGCGCGGCCGCCATCGCACGCCTCTGGCAGCCCCGCCCGGTGGTCTCGCCGCGCCGCATCGAATGGCTGTTCGCCGCATGCGCGCTGGGCGCGCTGGCGGCCCTGCTGCTGCAGGTGCTGTTCGGCGACGAAACCGGGGTATTCGACGTGCAGCCGGTCGAATTCGCCAAGCTGGCCCTGACGGTGCTGACGGCGCACTGCCTGGCCGTCGGCCTGGGCTGGGACCAGTCGATGCCGGCGCTGCGCTGGTTTCGCCTGGCCGCCCCGGCGCTGCTGTTCATTGCCTTGCTGGGGGTGGCGCTGATCGAGGTGGACGACTACTCCCCGCTCATCCTGCTGCTGGTGTGGAGCATGGCGATGGCGCTGGCATGGTCGCTGGCCACCGGCAGGCGCGTCCTGGCCGGACTGCTGCTGGGCTGCTGCGCGCTGACCGCGTGCGCCATCGGCCTGCTGCGCAGCGCCGGCGTGGCCGAAGTCGCCCAATGGGGCTTCTATGCCGAGCGCTTTCTGGTCTGGCTCGATCCGGCCAGCCACCCGCACACCGGCCAGCAACTGCTGATGGCGGCGCGCGCCATCGGCCAGGGCCAGTGGTGGGGTTCGGACAGCCTGCTCGGCCTGTCGACACTGGGCCAGGGCGCCGGCGGCGCGCTGGCCATCCCGGCGGTGCAGGACGATTTCGCGCCGTCGTTCTTCCTCAATCGCCACGGCCTTGCCGGCGCGCTGGTGTTGTGGATGCTGCAGGCGGCTTTTCTCGCCGGGGTGCTGCATGCGGCGCTTCTGGCGCTGGCCGGCGGCGCGCACGCGCGCGACTTCCGGCTGGCATGGCTGGCACGCTTTCGCTG
>CBFGOU010000678.1:0-3105 GCA_965650445.1 uncultured Oxalobacteraceae bacterium
GATCGCGTCGGCTGCGCGGTCGTGCCGGGCCTGCTCGATGCCGGGACATGCCGTGCCTACGCCGATGCCTACGACGACGCGGCGCGCTACCGCAGCCGGGTGGTGATGGAGCGGCACGGTTTCGGACGCGGCCAATATCAGTACTTTGGCTACCCGCTGCCGCCATCCCTGCAGCGCCTGCGCACGCAGCTGTACGCGCCGCTGGCGGCCATCGCCAACCGCTGGGCGCAGGCGCTCGCCAGCGAGCGGCGCTATCCGCCGCGCCACGAACAGTTCCTCGAACGCTGCCACGCGGCCGGCCAGCTGCGCCCCACGCCGCTGATCCTGCGCTACGGCCCGGACGACTACAACTGCCTGCACCAGGACCTGTACGGCGAGCACGTGTTCCCGTTGCAGGTGGCGGTGCTGCTGTCGCGCCCGGGCGAGGATTTCAGCGGCGGCGAATTCGTGCTCACCGAACAGCGTCCGCGCATGCAGTCGCGCGTCGAGGTAGTGCCCTTGCGCCAGGGCGATGCGGTCATCTTCCCGGTCAGTCAGCGACCCGTGCAGGGCACGCGCGGCGTCTACCGCGTCACCATGCGCCATGGCGTGAGCCGTCTGCGCAGCGGCCAGCGCTTTACGCTCGGAATTATTTTCCACGACGCCCTGTAACCAAGCGAACTGGCGTTTACGCGAAAATTGTTTACATTTCCATCATGCCCTTATGATTGACATGGTTGTATAGACAACTTAGACTGAAAGCGCCTTCACCCCACAGGAGCTGTCATGAGCACCGATCACGATCCGCGTTTCGACGCCAGCCGGGTCATCCGCGCCCCGCGCGGCACGCAGCTGAGCTGCAAGAGCTGGCTGACCGAAGCGCCGTTTCGCATGCTGCAAAACAATCTCGACGCCGAGGTGGCGGAAAACCCGCAGCACCTGGTGGTGTACGGCGGCATCGGCCGGGCGGCGCGCAACTGGGCCTGTTTCGACCAGATCCTGGCCTCGCTGCGCACGCTCGAGGACGATCAAACCCTGCTGATCCAGTCCGGCAAACCGGTGGGCGTATTCCAGACCCATCCCGACGCGCCGCGCGTGCTGATCGCCAATTCCAACCTGGTGCCCAAATGGGCCAGCTGGGAGCACTTCAACGAACTCGATCGCCAGGGCCTGTTCATGTACGGGCAGATGACGGCCGGCAGCTGGATCTATATCGGCACCCAGGGCATCGTGCAGGGCACTTATGAAACCTTCGCCGAGGCGGGGCGCCAGCATTTCGGCGGCCACTGGGCCGGGCGCTGGATCCTCACGGCGGGGCTGGGCGGGATGGGCGGCGCGCAACCGCTGGCGGCCAGCTTTGCCGGCGCGGTTTCCCTGACGGTCGAGTGCCAGCAAAGCAGCATCGACTTCCGCCTGCGCACCGGCTACCTCGACCGCCAGGCGGTGGACATCGACGACGCGCTGGCGCTGGTGGCACGGCACACGGCGGCCGGCGAGGCGGTGTCGATCGGCCTGTTGGGCAATGCCGCCGAGGTGCTGCCAGAACTGGTGCGGCGCGCCCGCGCCGGCGCTCTCAAGCCCGATTTGGTGACCGATCAAACCTCGGCGCACGACCTGGTCAACGGCTACCTGCCGGCCGGCTGGAGCGTGGCCGAGTGGCAGGCCGCGCGGCGCGATCCGGACCGCCATGCGGCGCTGGTGGAGGCGGCGTCCTCCTCGTGCGCGCGCCATGTGCAGGCCATGCTCGACTTTCAGGCGCTGGGCGCGCGGGTGGTCGACTACGGCAACAACATCCGCCAGGTCGCATTCGACCGCGGCGTGCGCAACGCCTTCGATTTCCCCGGTTTCGTGCCGGCCTATATCCGTCCGCAATTTTGCGAAGGGCGCGGGCCGTTCCGCTGGGTGGCGCTGTCGGGCGACCCGGAAGACATCTACAGGACCGACGCCAAGATCAAGGAACTGTTCCCGCAACTGCTGCAGGTGCACCGCTGGCTCGACATGGCGCGCGAGCGCATCGCCTTCCAGGGTCTGCCGGCGCGCATTTGCTGGCTGGGGCTGGGCGAACGCCACCTGGCCGGGCTTGCCTTCAACGAGATGGTGCGCACCGGCGAACTGAAGGCGCCGATCGTGATCGGGCGCGACCACCTCGACACCGGCTCGGTCGCCAGCCCGAACCGCGAAACCGAGAGCATGCGCGACGGCACCGACGCGGTGTCCGACTGGCCGCTGCTGAACGCGCTGCTCAACACCGCCGGCGGCGCCACCTGGGTCTCGCTGCACCATGGCGGCGGGGTCGGCATGGGCTACTCGCAGCACGCCGGCATGGTGATCGTGGCCGACGGCACCGAGGCGGCCGCGCGCAGGCTGGCGCGGGTGCTGGTCAACGACAGCGGCTCGGGCGTGATGCGCCATGCCGACGCCGGTTACGAGAGCGCGCTGGCCTGCGCCGCCCGCAACCGGCTGAACCTGCCCATGATCAAACCATGAAGCTCATCCTCCATCCCGGCGCCATGACGCTGGCCGACCTGCGCGCCGTGTGGCAGGCGCCGGTGCGTTTGGAACTGGCCGCCAGCGCCTACCCGCCGATCCGCGCCGCCGCCGAGGCGGTCGAGGCCATCGTGGCCAAGGGAGACGCGGCCTACGGCATCAATACCGGTTTCGGCATCCTGGCCAGGACGCGCATCCCGGACGACCATCTCGAACAGCTGCAGCGCAACCTGATCCTGTCGCACTCGGTCGGCACCGGCGCGCTGCTGCCCGACCCGGTGGTGCGGCTGGTCATGCTGATGAAGATCGGCAGCCTGGCGCGCGGCTATTCCGGCGTGCGGGCGCTGATCGTCGACACCCTGATCGCCCTGTTCAACGCGGGCATCATGCCGGCCATTCCGGCCAAGGGCTCGGTGGGGGCATCCGGCGACTTGGCGCCGCTGGCCCACCTGACCCTGGCGCTGCTGGGCGAGGGGCCGGTGCGGGTCGACGGTGCACTGGCCGACGCCGGCGCCGCGCTCAAGACGGCCGGCATCGCGCCGGTGGTGCTGGCGGCGAAAGAAGGGCTGGCGCTGATCAACGGCGCCCAGGTCTCGACCGCGCTGGCGCTGCACGGCCTGTTCATGGCGCAGCGGCTGG
>CBFGOU010000679.1:0-3100 GCA_965650445.1 uncultured Oxalobacteraceae bacterium
TGACGGCCAGCCGTACCGCCTGTTCCCGCTGCCGTGGGCAAAGCCGGTGATCGATGAGGGCCGCCGCCTGGCTGCGTCGTATGCCAATTACCTGATCGTCAACGGCGCGGTGCTGATGCCGGCCTATGGCGACCCGGCCGACGATCTGGCCCGTGATGTGCTGGCACAGGCGCACCCGGGCCGTGAGATCGTGCAGGTGCCCTGCCGCTCGCTGATCTGGCAGAACGGCAGCCTGCACTGCATCACCATGCAGTTGCCGGCCGGGCTGTTGAAGGCGTAATCCACGCGGTAGCGCCGGCCATGCCCGGCGAGCGCAGCGGCATCTGGAAAATCCGCCGGGCATGGCCCGGCGCTACCGGTTGCGTGCACCATTCAGCAGCCAACACGCTGTCATGCCGCATCCGCGTTAACATGCGGGTTTTCCCCCGCAGGATCGCCCCGCATGAACTCGCGCAGCCCTCTTACCGTCGCCCTGATCCAGGAGCGCAACCACGGTGATGCCGCCGCCAACCTGGCGGTGATCGAAGCGCGTGTTGCCGACGCTGCGGCACAGGGCGCGAAGCTGGTGCTGCTGCAGGAACTGCACAACGGTCCCTACTTCTGCCAGCACGAATCGGTCGATGAATTCGACCTGGCCGAGCCGATCCCGGGCCCAAGCACCGAGCGCCTGGGCGCGCTGGCGAAGAAGCACGGCGTGGTGCTGGTCGGCTCGCTGTTCGAGCGCCGCGCTGCCGGCCTGTACCACAACACCGCCGTGGTCTTCGAAAAAGACGGCACGTTGCTGGGCAAGTACCGCAAGATGCACATTCCGGACGACCCGGGTTTCTACGAGAAGTTCTACTTCACCCCGGGCGACATCGGCTTCAAGCCGATCGACACCTCGGTCGGCCGCCTTGGCGTGCTGGTGTGCTGGGACCAGTGGTACCCGGAAGCGGCGCGCCTGATGGCGCTGGCCGGTGCGGAACTGCTGCTGTACCCCACCGCGATCGGCTGGGACCCGGATGATGTGCAGGACGAAAAGACCCGCCAGCGCGACGCCTGGGTACTGAGCCACCGTGGCCATGCCGTAGCCAACGGCGTGCCGGTGCTCAGCTGCAACCGCGTCGGCCACGAGGCTTCGCCGCTGGGCGCCTCGGGCATCCAGTTCTGGGGCAACAGCCACGTGCTGGGCCCGCAGGGCGAGTTCCTGGCCGAAGCCGGCACCGACGCGACCATCCTGATGTGCGAGGTCGACCTGCAGCGCAGCGAACACGTGCGCCGCATCTGGCCGTTCCTGCGTGATCGTCGCATCGACGCCTACGGCGACCTGCTCAAGCGCTACATCGACTGACCCGGAGCCCGCGCATGGCCGTACTCATCCGTGATGCCGGCCCTGCCGACATCGCTGCGATCACCGCGATCTACGCGGTGGAAGTGACCGACTTCGTCAATACCTACGAGTACGAGATCCCCGACCAGGCCGAGATGCTGCGCCGCATGCGCGACATCATCGACCGCGGCTTCCCCTACCTGGTGGCCGAGGTCGACGGCCAGGTTGCCGGCTATGCGTATGCCAACACCTACCGCACGCGCATCGCCTACCAGTGGACCGTTGAGAACTCGGTCTACGTCGATGCCCGTTTCCAGGGCCGCGGCGTCGGCACCAGCCTGCTGCAGGCACTGATCGATGCCTGCACCGCGCGCGGCCATCGACAGATGGTGGCGGTGATCGGCGAGCCGACCAACACGGCCTCCATCAAGCTGCACGAACGCTTCGGTTTCCAGCTGGTGGGCGTGTTCCGTGGCCTCGGCCGCAAGCACGGCCGCTGGCTGGACACCGTACAGATGCAGCGCGCGCTCGGCGATGGCGCCGATTCCGCTCCTTCCAATGAATGATTCCATGACCGAAACCCTTCCCGAAACCGGCGACGATCTGTTCGCCGGCCAGCCAGTGCGCGTCGTCGAGCGCGATGGCGTGCGCTACACCCTGCTGGGCACTGCCCACGTCTCCCATGCCAGCGTCGAGGCGGTGGAGAAAGCAATCTATAGCGGACGATTCGATGCGGTGGCCGTCGAGCTGGACCCGCAGCGCCTGCAGGCGCTGAGCGACCCGGACACGCTGGCCAAACTGGACCTGGTGGAAGTGATCCGCAAGGGCCGCGTCGCGTTGTTCGCGGCCAACCTCGCGCTGTCGGCCTACCAGCGCCGACTGGCCGAACAGCTCGGCATCGAGCCGGGCGCGGAACTGAAGCGTGCGGTGGACCTGGCACGCGAGCGCAATCTGCCGGTGCACCTGATCGACCGCGAAGTCGGCCTGACGTTCCGCCGCGCTTCGCAGCGGCTGGGCTTCTTCGGCAAGCTGAAGCTGGTGGCCGGGCTCGGCGCCGGCCTGTTCTCGTCCGAGGATGTCGGCGAAGACGAGATCGAGAAGCTGAAGCAGGGCGACATGCTGGAATCGAGCTTCGGCGAGTTCGCCAGCGAGAACCCCGCGTTGTACGAAACCATCATCGGCGAGCGCGACCGCTACATGGCCACGCGCCTGCGCGAAGCGCATGATCCGCAGCAGCGCGAAGTGCTGGCGGTGGTCGGCGCCGGCCATCTGGCCGGCCTGGCGCGTTACCTGGAAACCGATACCGAGGCGCCTGCGCCGTTGCGCGAGCAGCTGGAAGCGGTGCCGAAGAAGCGCAACATCCCGTGGTTCACCCTGGCGATCCTCGCCATCGTGGCCACCGGCATCGGTGTCGGCTTCTATCGTGGTGGACTGGGCGTGGGCACCGAACTGCTGGCGACCTGGGCGATGTATACCGGCGGCCTGGCTGGCCTGGGCTGCCTGATGGCCGGCAGCCACCCGCTGAGCATCCTCACCGCGATCGTGGTGGCGCCGTTCAAGCCGTTCCGCCTGAGCATCCCCACCGGCGCATTCGCGGCATTGGTGGAAGCGCGCCTGCGCAAGCCGACCTACGAGGATTTCCTCAAGCTGCGTGACGACGCACAGTCGTTGAAGGGCTGGTACCGAAACCGCGTCACCCGCGTGGTGCTGACCTTCATGCTGACCAACCTGGGCAGCATGCTGGGCCTGTGGCTGACCGCCGGCAAGGTGTGGAGCAAGGTGGCGAGCTGA
>CBFGOU010000680.1:0-3097 GCA_965650445.1 uncultured Oxalobacteraceae bacterium
ATATTATGTACAGAGTGAACCTGTGCTGGCCGATGAAGAGTATGACAAGCTCTTCGCATCCGGCGCGAAGGCGATGAAACCGTCCACGGCCAGGCGGCGCGCGATGTCTTCGATGTGCGGGTTCAGGCCGCGGTTTTCGTGCACCACCAGCACGGCCGGGCGTTTGCCCGCGCCCGCCGACGGCTCCACCAGGTAAGCGTGCAGCTTGCCGTAGCCTTTCGGCGACGGGTACTCCACGTAGCTGGCCTTGATGCGCGGGTCGTTCGCGGCAACCACTTGCGCGGCGAAGCTGGGCGACAGCGTCGCCAGCAGTCCGGCGGCGGTGGTGCCGCCGACCGCGTAGCGTCCGGCCTGCGATAAAAAGCCGCGCCGGTCGAGCTGGCCGTGTACATACTGGTCGAACAGCTTCAGCACTTCAGGATCAAAGTCGTTTGCGGTCAGGCGTTTCATGACGTCTCCAGAGTAAAGGGTTAGCGTTTCGCGCGGAACACGGCTGCCAGCGTGCGATCATACCCCGGTTGCCAGCGCGATCGCGCTGCGCAAGTGTGGTGTCGGACGATGGATGGCGAGCAAGAAAAGACGCCCTGAAGAGGGCGTCAAAGGGGAACAGTAAAAAAGGGATTACTTCTTGCCTGGCTGGTAGATCTGGTCGAATGTGCCGCCGTCGGCAAAGTGGGTCTTCTGAGTTTGCTGCCAGTTGCCGCTCACTTCGCTGAGCTTGAACAGTTTGATCTTCGGATACTGGGCCGCATACTGCTTGACGAATTTGTCGATCGCTGGACGGTAGTAATTCCTGGCGATGATGGTTTGGCCTTCGTCGCTGTACAGGTATTGCAGGTAGGCTTCAGCCACCTTGCGGGTGCCGTGTTTGTCGGCGATCCTGTCGACCACGGCAACCGGCGGCTCAGCCAGAATACTTACCGACGGGGCGACGATCTCGACCTTGTCCGGGCCCAGTTCCTTGATGGCCAGCAGGGCTTCGTTTTCCCAGGCCAGCAGCACGTCGCCAATGCCGCGCTCGACGAAGGTGGTGGTGGCGCCGCGCGCGCCGGAGTCGAGCACTGGCACGTTGCGGAAAATCCTGGTGACGTATTCACGGGCGGAGGCTTCGGTGCCGCCCGGCAGTTTCAGGGCGTAGCCCCAGGCAGCCAGGTAGTTCCAGCGTGCGCCGCCGGAGGTCTTGGGATTCGGGGTGATGATCGATACGCCCGGCTTGATCAGGTCACCCCAGTCCTTGATGCCTTTCGGATTGCCTTTGCGAACCAGGAACACGATGGTCGACGTGTAGGGCGAGGCGTTGTGCGGCAGGCGCTTCTGCCAGTCGGGCTTGACCAAGCCTTTCTCGGCGATGGCTTCGATGTCGTAGCCCAGGCCCAGGCTGACCACGTCGGCTTCCAGGCCGTCGATCACGGTGCGGGCCTGCTTGCCCGAGCCGCCATGCGATTGCTTGACGGTGACGGTGTCGCCCGTCTTGGCTTTCCACTGTTTGGCGAACGCGGCGTTGAAATCCTGATACAGCTCGCGCGTCGGGTCGTACGATACGTTCAGCAGCGACACGTCAGCGGCGACGCCAAGCTGCGACAGCAAGGCCAGGGCCAGGGCCAGGGCAGGGAGCACCCGTTTTGGAAACAGTTTATAGGACATCCTGAACACTCTTTCGCTGGTGATTTCGAGGTGTTCAGATTACCCAGCGTGTTGCCGAAAACGAAGGAATTTAATCGACTATCCTTAATCGCTTTCTGCATGAAAGATCGCGCGCCATGCAGTAGTATGGGCACGGCGCGATGTTCAGGGATCAATGTGCCTTGGACAAAATCAGCAGCCAGCGGCGCATCAGCAAGACTTCCACATGGCCTGGCTCGACGCCGGTGTCGCATTCGATCAGTGGATTGACCGGGTAGTAGCGCTTGCGGAAGTCACGCGTGACCAGGACTTCACGGCGGCCGAGGCGCATCATGAAAGGAGTTGGTGCGTATTCCATGCCGAAATTGCTGTTCAAGGTGGTCATGACAAGGTCCTTTGTTGAGGTTTGCGTTGATCGAGTGAACACAGAATAGCACAACTACTGTATAAATCCACAGGTACTGTGTAAATAAACAGTCTTTTTGTGGTGGTGTAGCGTTTTTACCAATGGAGACTGGGCAAGCCCATGCTGCAGCGTTTTCCCCGCTTTTCCCGCTTTGTGGCGCGCCGTCTGTCGGCCGGGCACGTGTTCGGCCTGCACCTGACCGCCGGCATGGCGGTGCTGCTGTGCACTGCGGGACTGTTCAGCGCGATTGCCGGCGCGGTGGCCAGCCATGCACCGATCACCCAGCTCGATGCGCGCCTGGCACAGTACTTTCATGCCTACGCCCACAGCGGCTGGACGCCATTCATGCTGGTCGTTACCCATCTGCATTCCCAGCTGGGCGTGCTGGCCATGGCGAGCGTACTGGGCGGGTATTTCTACCGTAAGCGCCTCTACTATTGGCTGTTGGCGCTGGCCGCCGCGGTACCGGGCGGCATGCTTCTGAATGTACTGCTAAAGTACAGTTATCAAAGAGTCAGGCCGCAGTTCGACTCTCCGCTGCTGTCGCTGTCGACGTACAGTTTCCCCAGTGGCCACACATCGGGCGCCATGCTGCTGTATGGCTTGCTGGCGGCCTATCTGATGGGCCGCCTGCCGCGCTGGCCGGCGCGCGCGGCGGTCGCCGTGCTGGCGTTGGCGCTGGTGGCGCTGGTCGGCTTGAGCCGCGTGTATCTGGGGGCGCATTACCTCAGCGATGTGCTGGCGGCGGCGGCCTTCGGCCTGGCCTGGCTGGCGGTGTGCATCACCGCCAGTTCGACACTGCGGCGCCACCGGGCGCGCGCGCAACACTAAGCGGGAGGTAAGCCTGACCCCGATTGCCGTGATCATCAATGCCAGCGCCGGCTGCGGCCATCCGGACGAGCTCGCGGACCAGGTGGGCGCCAAGTTCGCGGCGCTGGGGCTAAAGGCCGACATCACCATGGCCAGGGGCGGCGGCGAGATCGTCGCGGCGGCCCGGCGCCCGCCGGGCCCGCGCCCCGCCGGGCTGGGGGGGGGGGGGGGGGGAGGGGCCCGCCACCCCGGGGGGGC
>CBFGOU010000681.1:0-3096 GCA_965650445.1 uncultured Oxalobacteraceae bacterium
CCAGCTACTCTATTTCGCTGTCGTTCAAATCGGGGAGGCGAACTATAGCAAAGCCCCGGGATGAGCGCAAGAGTGTTTCAATGCAAACGCTACATCCCGGTGAAATCCGGCTTGCGCTTTTCAAGGAAGGCCGACATCCCCTCCTTCTGCGCCGGTGTACCGAAGCCGGCCTGGAAATAGCGGCGCTCGTAACGCACGCCCTCCGTCAGCGTTGTTTCATAAGCTCGGTTGACGCAATCCTTGATTTGCATGGCCACCGACAATGGCTTGGCGGCGATCACGGTGGCGATGCCCAACGCTTCTTCCATCAGCTTATCGGCTGGAAACACTCTCGATACCAGGCCGGTGCGCTCCGCTTCGGCCGCGTCGATCATGCGCGCGGTCAGCAGCATGTCCATCGCCTTGGATTTGGAGACCGCGCGCGGCAGGCGCTGGGTGCCGCCCGCTCCCGGCGTCACGCCGACGGTGATTTCAGGCTGGCCGAATTTGGCCGAATCTGCAGCGATGAGAAAATCGCACATCATCGCCAGTTCGCAGCCCCCGCCCAAGGCGAAGCCGGCCACGGCGCCGATCACCGGCTTGCGGATATTGAGAATGTGCTCCCAGTTGCGTCCGATATAGTTACCGTTGTAGGTGTCCGCATAATCGTAATTGGCCATGGCGGCGATATCGGCGCCGGCCGCGAACACCTTGTCGCTCCCGGTCAGGATGATGCAGTGGATGGCCGGGTCGGCATCGAACCTGTACAAGGCATCGCCCAGCTCATCCATCATATTATCGTTCAGCGCATTCATCGCCTTCGGGCGGTTCAGGCGAATCACGGCGACCTTGCCGTGCGTTTCGATCAGCAGATCTGCGTAGTCCATGACAGTCCCTTATTTAAGTGAATTATTGCGCCGCCGGTTTCGGCAGCAATACCCAAATCTGTCCGCGCTGCTTCATGCGCCCGGCATTGTCGGCGGCCTGGCCACCGAAGCCGAAGAAGAAATCGGCCCGCACTTCGCCGCGGATGGCGCCGCCGGTATCTTGCGCCATGACCAGGCGCTGCATCGGCACGTCGCTGCCCGCCTCCGTGGTGGACAGGAACACCGGCGCGCCCAGCGGCACGAACGCCGGATCGACCGCGATCGACCGTGCCGGCGTCAGCGGAACTCCCAGCGCCCCCTTCGGTCCAACAGCAGGATCAGGCAAGGCCTCTTCCTTGAAGAACACAAAGCTCGGGTTGGCATTAAATAGTTCCTGGCGCCGCTCGGGGTGCGCGGTGATCCAGGCCCGGATGGCTTGGGCGGTCGCCTGCCCCGCCGGGATTTCGCCCTGTTCGGTCAGCCAGCGCCCGATCGCCCGGTATGGGTGGCCGTTCTGGTCGGCATAGCCAACCCGAACGGTCGCGCCCGTGTCGAGCTGCACCCGGCCCGAGCCCTGCACTTCAAGAAAGAACGCTTCGACTGGATCATCGACCCACAACAATTCTTTACCCGGGAGCTCAGCGCGCGCGATTTCTTCACGAGTGGCATACGGGATCACCTTCCTGCCGGAGAGCCTGCCGCGCACGCGCTTACCCTTCAATTCCGGGTACACGCTGGCCAAGTCGATCGTCAGCAGATCGTCGGGCACGCGATACAGCGGCGTTTGGTAGGCGCCGCCACGGCCGCGCGAACCGTGCAGCAATGCCTCGTAGTAACCCGTGATCAGGCCGGCATCCGCGCCATCGGCGGCGCGCATCAGATTGGGGACGAACCAGGTCTCGAAATAAGTTCGAACATTCGCGAGGCTGCTGGCATCGACACCGCGCGCAGCCGCGCACGCCGGCAGCCATACCGGCTTACGCGTCAGGGCGGCGCATGATCTAAGCAGCGCCGGCCAAGCCTGGCGCTGGTCGTCCTGCCCCCATCCCGGCAAGGCCGCGAAGGTGGTCGGCGTCATCAGCGGGACCGGCTCGGGCTTGACTGGCGGGGGAGGCACCACCGGAGTCGGCGGCACCGGCGTCGGCACCACGGGCGGCGGCATCGTCACCGGCGGTTGCGGCGGCGGCGTGGTACAGGCGGCCAGCGCCAATGCGACGACGCCAAGCGAAACGGGTAAACTGCGGCGTGTTAATGACATGAGGATGAACTATGTGGCTCTTGATGGTGGAAGCAGGCGTGGCGCTGTTCCTGCTGGTATTTATCGTCTGGTGGACTATGTATTCCGGCAAAAAGCCGACCGATCACCAGCAGCATCAACTTCCGCGTCACACCAGCGAATCGCAGGACACCCCGCGCGACAATTAGTGCAGCGTGCGCGGCAGCGACAACACGAACTCGGGAATTTTGGTCTCGAACTGATGGCCGTCCTCGGCCACGCAGAAATACTCGCCGACCATCGAGCCTTGTGGCGTCGACAGCTGCGTTCCGCTGGTGTATTCGAACTGCTCGCCCGGCTGCAACAGCGGCTGGTGCCCGACCACGCCCAGCCCGCGCACCTCGTCCACATGATTGTTGGCGTCGGTAATGACCCAATGGCGCGAAATAAGCTGGGCGCCGATCGTGCCCGTATTCTTGATCGTGATCGAATAGGTGAACACGAAATTGGTACGGCTGGGATCGGACTGTTCCGGCAAATACTGGGTCCTGACCGTGACAGTAAATTCGTAGGCGGACATCGATGTTCCTTCTTCTTGGTAATGCCTGTGAAATTTGCGTTCGCGCCCGAGCGGCGCGCGTTGTGAGCATCATACATGCCTGAACAAATAAAGGCATACGGGAAGTCACGGGCGGATGCAGCGTAAAATAGCGCATCTTTATTTAATGCAATCCCTCTTCCCATGACCACATTTCGCATCGCTCCCAGCATCCTGTCCGCCGATTTCGCCCGCCTGGGCGAGGAAGTCAGGAATGTCGTTGCCGCCGGCGCCGACATCATCCACTTCGACGTCATGGACAATCATTATGTTCCCAATCTGACCATCGGCCCGCTGGTATGCCAGGCGATCCGCCCGCACGTGCAGGTGCCCATCGACGTGCACCTGATGGTCAAGCCGGTCGACCGCATCATTCCCGACTTCGCCAAAGCCGGCGCCGACATCATCACCTTCCACCCGGAAGCGTCCGAGCACAT
>CBFGOU010000682.1:0-3088 GCA_965650445.1 uncultured Oxalobacteraceae bacterium
CGCGCGCCTGGGCGCGCGCGTTGGCGCCCAGTTCCTGCGCCAGCGCGCGGTCGCCGGCCAGGCGCTGCATGTGCGCATGCAGCCTCGCCACATCGGTATCGATGAAGCCGGAAAAGCCGTTGTCGATGACCGTGGGCATTTCGGCCGTGGCAAGCGCGACGACCGGCAAGCCGACCATCATCGCTTCAATCACGGACAGCCCCAGGCTGGTGTAGCGCACCGGGTGGAACAGATAGCGATAACGGGCGGCAAAGCGCGGCAGCAGCGCGTGCTCGATCTCGCCCAGCCCGCCCGATTCCTCGGCCGCCATGCCGATCAGGTCGAGCGGCGTGGCGCGCCGTGCCTCCATGAACACGTCGGCGCCCAGCCGGCGTCCGCGCCGCGCCAGATGGTTGATGATGACCAGGCCGCGCGCCAGCTCGCCGCTGTACTGCACCTGCTCGGGAACCAGCACGCCGTGTTCGATCACCCGCGTGGGCGTGCGGCCGTTATCCCACATCAGCGCGTTGAAGTGCGTCACGTGCACCAGCACCACGTTGGGGTCGTCGACCGGATGGCGGGTGTCGGTGGGATGCGCGCGCGGCGGATCGTGTTCGATATAGATGCGCGGCAGCGCGCGCTGTGTGGGCGTGAGCAGTTCGTACTGGTCGCGCTCGTACTGGGCGTCGTCCTGGAAGACGATGCAGTCGAACTGCTGCTGCCTGACCTGCGCCACCGGCTGGTCGTGCACGTTCGGCCCCCACGGAAAATGGCCGTGGCGGCCCGCGTAGCCGGGCGGGCGGCCGGGCTTGCTCAAGACGTGGAAATGATGCGGTACCTGGCTCAGGTAATACAGGTAGCTGCCATGGGTATGCCAGGTCAGGATGTTCAGCGGTCTCATGGGCTCTCCCTGAGCGGTTCGCGTTCAAGCTGTTGTTGCCGGTCCATGCGCTGCTGGAGCAGCCACAGGCGGGCGTACAGGCCTTTGCTGCGCAGCAGGTCGGTATGGCTGCCGCGTTCGGCGATACGGCCACGCTCCATGACGAGGATCTGGTGGGCGCCGACCACGCTGGCCAGCCGGTGGGCGATGACCAGCGTGGTGCGGTTGCGCGAAAGCCGGTTGAGTTCTTCCTGGATGGCGTGCTCGGAATCGGCATCCAGCGCCGACGTCGCTTCGTCGAAAATCAGGATGGGCGGATCCTTGAGAATGGCGCGGGCGATGGCGATGCGCTGCTTTTCGCCGCCCGACAGGGCCACGCCGCGCTCGCCCACGCGCGTGTCGTAGCCGAGCGGCAGGGCTTCGATGACCTCGTGCAAATGGGCTGCGCGGGCGGCGGCGACGATGTCGGCGCGGCTGCAGCCGACCTTGCCATAGCCGATGTTGTAGCCGATGGTGTCGTTGAACAGGGCGGTGTCCTGCGGCACCACGCCGATGGCCATGCGCACGCTGGCGGCGCTGACGCCGCCGGTGTCCTGGCCGTCGATCAGGATGCGGCCTTCGACAGGATCGTAAAAGCGCAGCAGCAGGCGCGCCAGGGTGGACTTGCCGGAGCCGCTGCGCCCCACCACGGCCACGGTGCGACCGGCCGGCACGTCGAAACTGACGTTGTGCAGGATGGGGCGCGCGGGGTCGTAGTGGAAGCTGACGTTGTCGAACCGCACTTCGCCGCGCTGCGCGTTCAGCCACGGCAAGCCCGGCAGGTCCGCGACCTCGGGCCGTTCGCGCAGCAGCTGGATCAGGCGTTCGGCGTTGACCAGCGCATCGCGCGCTTCGCGGTAGACGAAGCCGAGCGCGTTGAGCGGCAGGCAGACCTGCAGCGCGTAAGCGTTGATCAGCACCAGGTCGCCTACGCGCATGTCGCCTACGCGCATGGTGCCGCGCCACACGGCATGCCCGGCCAGCAGCATGATGGCAGCCACGCCGATCGCAATGGTGGCGCTTTGGCCCACGTGCAGCGTGAACAGGGCGCGCTGGTTGCCCATGCCGGCCTGCTCCCAGCTGCGCATGCGCGTGCGGAAGCGCTGGGCCTCCAGCGCTTCGTTGGAAAAGTATTTGATGGTGTCGTAGTTGAGCAGGCTGTCGGCCAGGTGGCCTTTGGCGCGGGCATCGAGTTTGTTGACACGGCGCTGGTACAGTACCCGCCGGCTGGTGAAGGTGAGCGTGAAGCCGGCATAGCCAAGGAAGGTCAGGGCGATGATGAGCGAGAACCAGGCGCTGTAGCGGTCCAGCATGACCGCCAGCACCAGGCCGATTTCGATCAGCGTGGGGACGATGGTAAAGAGCGCCACGCCGAGCAGGAAGGCGATGCCGTTGGTGCCGCGGTCGATGTCCGACAGCAGGGCGCCGATCTGGCGCCTGGCGTGAAAGCCCGGCGTGAGCGTGTGCAGGTGGACGAAGGTCTTGTGCGCGTAGGCGGCCACCGTGCGCAGGGTGACGCGGGCAAACAGCAGGTCGCGCAGTTCGTTGAACAGCGTGGCGAGAAAGCGCACCAGGGCGTAGCCTGCCAGCAGGTAGATCGGCAGCTGCGCCAGCGTGGCCGGCTGGGCAAACGCGTCGATGATGCGCTTGAGCAGGAGCGGCACGGTCACCGTGGCGATCTTGGCGACGATCAGGCACAGCACGGCTGCGGCGATGCGCCCGGCGTACCCCGCAAGGAGTTGCCGCATTTCGCTGAGCAGGAGGCTGGCGCTGTCCGCAGTGTGCTGGTTCGTCGTCATACCAGCTTGGACACCGCGGCAGCTGGCTATGTGCTGAACAGTTTCATGTGCGGGGTCAAACAGCCGTCGCGCGATTGCGGGAACTCGCGGGCGCTTGCGCGAACGGCTTCAGGTGGCCTGCCCTCGCGCACGCGGGGACGACAACTAGTCCGGGGTCATGTCGCTACGCCGGCCGACATTGCTCTGGCGTTCCTGGCGGCTGCCTTCGTCGATCTCGGCCGACTGGCGATTGCCGCGTGAAAAGCCGGTGTCGTCGTCCATCTTCTCATCCGCATCGAGCTGGTTGGCACCGCCCGGACTGCGCGGGTAGCCGCCGGCGGCATCGTTCGATTCATGCACCGCCGGCTCGGCCTTCTGCTGGCTGCCCGTTTGCGATCCGCTGCGGTCGAAG
>CBFGOU010000683.1:0-3083 GCA_965650445.1 uncultured Oxalobacteraceae bacterium
TCGTGGCGCGGCACCTGGCGGGCGCGGCGCATGGCCTCCAGGGTGCGCATCAGCGGATGCAGCTCGTCGACTTCATTGTCGCGGTAGGCGCCGATCAGCAGCAGGTAGCGCAGCTGCGGCTGGGTCACCAGCTGTTCGAGCAGTTCCAGGGTGGCTGTATCGAGCCATTGCAGGTCGTCGAGGAACAGCACGAGCGGGTGGTGCGGCTGCGCGAACACGCTCAGAAAGCGCAGCACCACGGTCTGGAAACGGTGGTGGGCGTCCTGCTGCGGCAGTTCCTGGACCGGCGGCTGCGGGCCGATCAGCAGTTCCAGTTCGGGAAGCAGCCTGACCACCAGCTGGCCGTTGACGCCCAGGGCCGCCTGCAGCTGCTCACGCCACTGCGCCACCTGGGCTTCGCTTTGGCCCAGCAGTTGCTGCACCAGCGCACGGAAGGCCTGGGTCAGGGTGGCGTAGGGAATGTCGCGCTGGTATTGGTCGAATTTGCCGGTGGCGAACAGGGCGCGGCGCGGTACCAGCACCTTGTGCAGCTCGCCGACCAGGGAGGACTTGCCGATACCGGCATAGCCGGACACCAGCACCAGTTCCGGCGCGCCCCCGGTGGCGACGCGCTCGAAGGCGCCCATCAGGGTCGCGGTTTGGGTGTCGCGCCCGTAGAGCTTTTCGGGAATTAATAATTGGGCGGACGCGTCGTGGGCGCCCAGCGCGAAGGCATCGATGCGCTCCTGCGCCTGCCACTGCAACAGGCAATGGCGCAGATCGGCTTCCAGGCCGGCAGCGCTCTGGTAGCGTTCTTCGGCGGCCTTGGCCAGCAGCTTCATGACGATGGCCGAGAGCGCGGCCGGAAGGCCGGGCAGGCGCTCGGCGGGCGGCGTGGCCTGGCGCGCCAGGTGGCAGTGGAACAGTTCCATCGGGTCCGTGGCCGTGAACGGCAGCTCGCCGGTGAGCATCTGGTAGAACGTGACGCCGAGCGCGTACAGGTCGCTGCGCACGTCGATCGAGCGGTTCATGCGGCCGGTCTGTTCGGGCGCCATGTAGGCCAGGGTGCCGGCCACGTCTTCCGGGCGCGCCAGCGGCTGGCGTTCGCGCGGCTGCGCGGTGGCGATGCCGAAGCCCATCCAGCGCGCCGCGCCGCTGGCGGCATCGACCAGGGCATTGGCCGGCTTGATGTCCTTGTGCACGATGCCGCGCAGGTGCAGCTGGGCCAGCGCGGCCGCCAGCGCGCTGGCGATGCGCAGAAACACGGCGGGCGCCATGGCCTGGCCGAGCAGATTGTCGAGCGGCTCGCCGCCGGGGTCGGCCAGCAGCAGCATGGGATGCTCGTCCTCGCGCACCAGCGCGAGCGGGCAGACCGCCCATTGCGGATCGAGCTTGTCGCGCAAGGCGTATTCGCGTTCAAGGCGCGCCAGTCCGGCCGCGCCGGGCGCGTCGGAAATGAGTGTCCTTGCCAACTTCGGTTTCGTGCCGTCCGGCGCGCGCACCCGGGACAGGGTGAACTCGGCGTCGCGCCACACGGTCTCGAATTGCCAATTTGACGATATTGAATGAGCGATCATTGATTAGCGTAGACCCAAGTGCTTGGACGCAAATAAACCGTCAAAGTTCGCGAACCGCCGCACAAACCGCTGGTCCAATCGACAGATTGAATGAGTCGGCTTATACATCGGTAAGAATGCAAAACGGGCGGAACAAATGAGACAGCTGATGGGCCTGTTGTGGCTGCTGGGCTGCGTGCATGCGGTGGCTGCGTGCGGCAAATCCGACATCCGGCTGGTCAATTCCATGCGCGAGATCGCCCAGCCTTATCACGCCAATGTGGACAAGGGCGGCCGGATGTTCGCCCGCTGGGCCGGTCTGGAACGCCATTACGTGCTGCAGCTGAACCAGGGCGATTCGGCCAAGCAGGTGTCGCTGATGCGTGGTTTGCTGGCCACCAACGCGCGCTGCACGATCTTCAATGTGGAACCGAATGCCGATCCGGTCATCAAGCCGATGGTCGATACGGCTCAGCGCTCGGGCGCCTGGATCGTCACGCACTGGGCGCACGGGGAGGGCTTGCACCCGTTCGACGGCTACGGCCAGTGGATTGCCCACGTGGCGGTCGACAGCCTGGAGGCGGGCCGGGCGATTTCCGTCGCGCTGGCCGATGCGATGGGCGGCAAGGGCGGCATCGTGGCGCTGCAGGGGCGGCTGGATACGGACCCGGCGCGCAAGCGTTTCGCCGGACTGCAACAGGTGCTCAGGGAGCGGCCGGGCGTGCGCCTGCTCGACCAGCAGAGCGCCAACTGGGACCGCACGGCGGCGTTCCCGGTCATGCAGACCTGGCTGGCCAAGTATGGCCGGCAGATCCGCGGCGTGTGGGCGGCCAATGACGATATGGCCCTGGGCGCGCTGGAAGCCTTGCGGGCGGCCGGGCTGGCCGGCCGGATTCCGGTGGTGGGGGTGGATGGCATCCCGGAAGCCATCGCCGCCATCGGCAAGGGGGAAATGCGGGCCACCGTGTCGAGCGATGCGTATTACCAGGGCAGTATCGGACTGGCGATGGGGGTGTGCGTGCTGACCGGGCAGGCGCCCTTGCCATCCACCTGGCCCAGGGACAAGCGCGAATTTTTTCTGAAGCTGCAGCTCATTACCAAAGACAACGCCGGGCAATATCGCGGCGATCCTCCGGCCTCGGCCTATATACCTGAATGGGATTGCGCCAATTTATGGAAACGCAGCACCGGCCCGGCGTTTTGAGGCTTGCCCGCCTGCCGCTGTGGGGGCCGGGCCTGGCCTTGCTGGTCCTGTGCGTCGGCTTCGGCGTGGCCGAACCGCGCTTTGCGACGCTGCAAAACCTGTGGGCCATCGCCGACCGCAGCGCCGTTCCGCTGATCCTGGCGGTGGGAATGAGCTTCGTGGTGCTGCAGGGCTCGATCGACCTGGCGCTCGAAGGGACCATGGCGGCCTGCTCGCTGGCCCTCGCCATGCTGGTTCTAAATAGCCGCAGCGCACTCGATCTGGGCGCGGCCGGGATTGCGCTGGCGCTGGTGCCGGGTTTCTTGCTGGGCCTGCTGAACGGCGGCCTGGTCACGCGGCTGGGC
>CBFGOU010000684.1:0-3081 GCA_965650445.1 uncultured Oxalobacteraceae bacterium
TTTCCCGCAGGGCAGCTCTGGTGGATCCAGGCGATCTACCTGGTCTTCGCACGCTTTTGGGTGCTGGCCGTCATCCTGCTGGCGCTGCTGCTGGCGGGCTTGCTGCCGTTCGTTCGCGCGCATTGGCCGCGCTTTCCATACCGGCGCAAGGCCCTGCTCTACTTGCTGACCGCGCTCGTGCTCGGTCCCGGATTGATAGTCAACACGGTGTTCAAGGACCATTGGGGCAGGCCGAGACCAGTGCATCTGACGCAATTTGGCGGCAGCGCCACCTTTACTCCCGTTCTCGCTTACAGCACGCAGTGCGCCAAGAATTGCTCCTTCCCCAGCGGCCATGCGGGAGCGGCCTTTTTCCCGATGGCCGGCTACTGGCTGACCCGTCAACGCCGTTGGCTGGTGCTGGGTATCTCGCTGGGCGTCCTGGTGGGCTATGTCCGCATGGCGATGGGAGCGCATTTTCTATCGGATATCGTCTTTTCCGGGCTCATCGTGCACTTCACCTGCCGCTGGCTGGCATCCCGATTCGGCTTGCCTGACCAGAGCGAGGCTGATTATGCGGCCCGAGCGCGATATCGGACGCCATGCCCCGGCCCCGCTTCCATCTCTCCTCCACCACATCCTCCCCCTTGACCTGACGGGTCGCGATGCCGTCGTTGACGGCGCAAGGGCTTTACGTCGAAGAAAAAGTGGGCACGGGCGCTTAACGTCGAGCAAAAAACACGCTCAGCCTGCCGCAGGCGCTTCGCCGGCCACGCCCCGATTTTCCCCGGGCCGCGTTTCGGAAAGCGTTCCCATGCTTCGGTTCGCGGCGCATCGCGGCAGAAATTTCGCGCTATCGTCGGCACATCCGATCGTTGCGAAGGCGACTGCCCGTGTTTATCCATCGCCCAGGACAGTCCAGTCCACCCGTCCCCCCTTCTCCCGACGGTACGCCAGGGCGGGCGATCCCTGCCGCCAATCCCGCGCGCGGACGCGGCGCGCGCGCCGCCGTCGGCGAACTGGCCGCGTTGCAGCGGCCAAATCCGCTGCGGACGGCGGTGCCGCAGCTCACCCGACAACGAGCGCTCACGGTCCGCACCCGCGCCGAACTCGACGCCGCCATGGCGCCGCCCGCAGGTGGCGCGCGGCAAGAGCGGTCCGGCACCGCGCAGGCCGGACCATCCATCCGCGCCTTGCGCCCGCAGCCTCCGGGCAAGAGCGCGCCCGCCACGGCACCTGGCACGCCCCCCGGCGCCGGTGCCGGGGCGCCGGTGCCCGCGGCATTGCCGCGCAAGGGTTTGACGCCACTACAAAAGTTCAAAAAGCTGTTCAGTCCCAGCGGCAAGAGCGCGTCGGCATCCACCGCTCGCGTACCGGAAAAACTCTCGAGCTGGAATCGGACCGGCGTCAAGCCGGGCGGCACCGCGGACGGCGCGCTCTACATCGATACGAACGGGCAAAAGTGGCTGGTGAAGGGATATGGCAATGACGACATGGCCAAGAGCGAGGTGCTGGCATCGCATCTCTTGAACGCCGTCGGCGCCCATACGGCCCAGATGAAACTGGTCGACCTTGGCGATGCGCACAAAGGCGGCCTCGGCGTCGCTTCCAAGTGGATGGACAACACGCAGCCCTTCGACCCGCGCAATCGTGCGCACGCGATCAGCATGCAGCAATCGTTCGTCGCCCATGCGTGGCTGGCCAATCACGACGCGATCGGCCTGACGCACGACAACGTGCTGGTTCAGGATGGTAAAGCGGTGCACATCGACCCGGGCGGCGCGCTCGAATATCGCGCGATGGGCGGCATGAAAGGCGAGGTGTTCGGCCGCAAGGTCGGCGAGCTGGAGACCTTGCGCAACCCGAATGTGAACCCGGCCGCCGCCAGCGTCTATGGCACCATGAACTCCGCTGCGATCGTCACGAGCGCGCAGCGGGTGCTCGATCTGCCGGCGGCCACCATCACGAAACTGGTCGAGCGTCACGGCCCCGGCGACGCGAAGCATCGCGCCGAACTGGGCAAGAAGCTCATTGAACGGCAGCGGGATATCAAAACATGGTGCAAGAGCGCGCAATCAGATGCGGCCAATGCCGCGCGCCAACGCCACCGGGAGATCAAGGCGCTGGACAAGGAATTTCCAGCTCAGAAGATCGGACATCGCGACAAGCGGATCAATATGGTCGCCGGGTTCGTTGAACGCGGCAGCGCCCGCGCCATGCCGCCGCTGCCCAACACGGCGCCCGGCAAGCACGACACGTCCGTCTACGCCGCCCGCAGCTTGAACGCGATGCCACAGCTGTCGACGCTCCAGCAGGAAGCGATCTATAGCTACGCGCACCTTGGCTACGACGAGATCAACGCTTCCCTGCGGTCGGGAAAGCCGAGCAAGACCGCCAAGGCCCTCGACGCCGCGATCCGCAGCGCCGGCGGCGAGATTCCACCTGGCACCCTGCTCTCGCGCAAAATCAAAGTGTCGGGACCGCGAAGGGAGCAATTGTTGAACGCCGCCGGCAAGGTGTTGCAGGAGCCCGCCATCATGTCCACCTCGACCGAGCCCAATATGTTTACCGGCAACCTCCACCTGAAGCTGACCGTCGGCCCGGGGGTGAAGGGCTTGTTCACGGGCTCGGGTTCGGCCGCAGCCGGTCAATCCATCTCGCGCATGCCGGGCGAATCGGAACTCATACTGCCGGCCAACACGCGCCTGTATATCCACAAAGTTACGCGCTCGCCCGAGAGCGCGGACCGGGACGGCTTCGGCAGCAACCGCGAGGGGCTCGATCACATCGTGCACGCGACGATTTTGCCGACGCACTAACCCGGATGTTTCATGAGAATCGCCGCCCTCAACATCGAAGCGGTCGGCGAGGCACTGCTGTTCGCTGCGCGCCTGCGCCGCCCACGGCGGCAAGGCATGGGACCATTCGGCGCTGGTGCGCGCGCTGGAAATGATGGCCAATTTCGATATTGGTGATACGGTAGCGCAATGAGCCAATCCACCACCATTCCACGCCCCCTGTTACGCGCCATGTTCGACGCCGCCGTGGCGGCGCCGCCGCCGCCCAGCATGCAGCCGCCCCTGCGGCCGGCAGCGCGCCGGC
>CBFGOU010000685.1:0-3077 GCA_965650445.1 uncultured Oxalobacteraceae bacterium
CTTCGGCAGCACGTCCAGCAGATCGGACATGGCCAACACAGCCCAGCCGTTGGCGCGCGCCCAGTAAAACCGCGGCGCGTCCGGCTGGTTGGCATGCCAGCCGTGGGTGTACAGATTGAGCGCCGGGTTGAACAGATAGGCCGACATGCGCAGCACGTTGTTGACCGCGTCGTCGAAATAAGCCGCGTCCCCCGTCAAATGGCCGGTTTCGGCCAGCGCCGGGATGCCCATATACATATCGTCCGCCCACAGCGACACGGCTTGCGGACGTTTGCGCGCCAGGGTGCCGTCCTTCAGGCGGAACTGCTGCCTGGACACCCAGGTGCTGCAGGTCTTGATCATGCCGCTCATGTCCGGCCCCAGCCTGGCGAAGCGCGCGCGGATCAGGGCCGCGCACATCGAGCCGCTATCGTCCAGCGAGCGCGGATCGAGAAAGCGCGCGAAGGAATTCTCGCGTTCCAGGTGGAACCGGTCTTCCTGCGCACGGAAATACGGCTGCACCTCTTTCAGGAAATTAAAGTGGCGCTCGGTGGTTTTGCCGAAACTGGCGTCGCCGGTGGCCTGGCGTGCGCTCATCAGACCCGCGTGCACGACGCCCATTTCGTAAATCAGCAACAGCTGCTCGTTGCCGGGACCGTCGAACACGGCGCTGGCCACCGGCTTGCTCAAGTCGGTGACCGGTTGGCGGGTCTTCTTGTCGACTATGCGCGTCGGCGTGATGGTGTCGATATAGTTCTGGATGCGGTGCAGCTGTTCGGTAATTTCAGCCACGACCGGTTTCTTGTACGGCACCGGATAGCTGCCTTCGCCGGGATCGTTCAGATTCTTGTTGTCCGGGTTGCGGAACGGGCCTTCCGCTTGCGCGGGCGAGGCCAGCATCGCGGCGGCTGCAAGCGCTGCAAACAGTTTCAAGCTTGTCTTCACGAATCCTCCTGTTTTTGGTCAGGCCATTGTAAAGTGGTCCGGCCAAATTGGCAATGCGGACTAACCGCTTTGCCGGGTTCCATGGCATACTTTACAACTTATTCAACCGCCCGATGTCCATCATGAAACTGTCCCGTTTTGCGCTCGCCATGCTGCTCGCCCTCCCCGCGCTGGCCGGTGCCGCCAGCCAGGCACTGTACAACGCCGAGACGGCGCACGCCAAGCTGGCCGGCAAGTATCCCTTCATCCAGATCGCCAGCGCCGCCGTGCCGGCCCAGGTGCGGGTGGTGCGCAGGCTGACCTACGTGCAGCGTGGCAAATACGCACTGCAGCTCGATCTTTACCTGCCCGCCGCCGGCGCTGCGCCCGCGCCGGCCGTGGTGCTGGTGCACGGTGGCGGCTGGGGCAGCGGCAGCCGCGACAATCTGGCGCCCATGGCCATCCGCCTGGCCGAGCGCGGCTACGCGGCCGCCACCGTCAGCTACCGCCTGTCCGGCCAGGCGCGCTACCCGGCGGCGGTGCACGACGTCAAGGCGGCGGTGCGCTGGGTACGCAGCCAGGCGGGCCGCTACGGCATCGACGCGGCCCACATCGCCGTGGCCGGCGCCTCGGCGGGCGGACAGATCGCCAGCCTGACCGGCGTGACCAATGGTCTCAAGAAATTCGATCCCCAGGGCGGCGCCTCCAGCGCCGTGCAAGCCATCATCAATATCGACGGCCTGTCCGATTTCACCTCGGCCGAGGCGCGCCGCCACGAGGACGACCCGGCCAGGCAGCCCAGTGCCGCCGGCGCCTGGTTCGGCGGCCCCTATGCCGAAAAATCCGCCCTGTGGCGCGAAGCCTCGCCGATCAATTACGCCAGCAAGGCCACGCCGCCCATCCTGTTCATCGGCAGCGGCCAGGAACGCTTCGCCGTGGGCCGCGAGGAAATGATCGCCAAGCTCACGCCGCTGGGCGTCGGCACCCGCGTATTCATGCTGCCCGACACCCCGCATTCCTTCTGGCTGTTCGATCCCTGGCTCGCGCCCACCGTCGGCGCCATGGCCGACTTCCTCGACGAGCGCTTTGCGCGCACGCGCCAGCCCTGGGTCGCCGACCTCGGCAACGGCAGCTACCAGAACCCCGTGCTGCACGCGGACTACTCCGATCCCGACGCCATCCGGGTCGGCGAAGAGTTCTACATGACCTCGTCCAGCTTCGCCAACGCCCCCGGCCTGCCGCTGCTGGAATCGTCCGATCTGGTCAACTGGTCGCTGGTCGGGCATGCGCTGCCACAACTGGTGCCCGCCGAGGCCTTCGCCGCGCCGCAGCCGGGCAAGGGCGTCTGGGCGCCCTGCCTGCGCTATCACGACGGCAAGTTCTGGATTTTCTATCCCGACCCCGACTTCGGCGTCTACGTCATCACCGCCGAGCGCTTCGCCGGTCCCTGGACCGCGCCGCATCTGCTGCTGCCCGGCAAAGGCATCATCGACCCGACCCCGCTGTGGGACGACGATGGCAAAGCGTATCTGCTGCACGCCTGGGCCAGGAGCCGTGCCGGCATCGGCAATATGCTGACCCTGCGCCAGATGGCGCCGGACGGCCGCAGCCTGTTGGATGGCACCGGCAAGGTCGTCATCGACGGCAACAAGCTGCCCGGCTACACCACGCTGGAAGGACCAAAGTTCTACAAGGCCAACGGCTACTATTATGTGTTCGCACCGGCGGGCGGGGTGGAGCAGGGATGGCAATCCGTGTTCCGCTCGCGCAGCATCGACGGCCCCTACGAAGACCGCATCGTGATGGACAAGGGCAACTCGCCCATCAACGGCCCGCACCAGGGCGCCTGGGTCGATGCCGCCGACGGCAGCAACTGGTTCCTGCACTTCCAGGACAAGCGCGCCTACGGCCGCGTGGCCCATTTGCAACCGATGAGCTGGAAGGATGGCTGGCCGCTGATCGGCGCCGATCTGGCCGGCAAAGGCAAGGGTGAACCGGTGCTTACCCATGTCAAGCCGGCCGGGCGCGACAGCGGTATCCGCGTGCCGCCGACCAGCGACGAATTCGGCGCCGCCAGCCTGGGCCTGCAATGGCAATGGAATGCCAACTGGAAAGCCGACTGGATGTCCCTCGATGCCCGCCCCGGCCAGTTACGCCTGTACACCCAGCCTGAG
>CBFGOU010000686.1:0-3066 GCA_965650445.1 uncultured Oxalobacteraceae bacterium
GACGTGATGTACGACGTGCACAAGTTCGCGCCCTACGGCAGGCTTTCCGGCAAGTCGCTCGACGATCTGCGCGCCGGCGAACGCGTCGATATCAACACCGGCAAGCGCGACCCGCTCGACTTCGTGCTGTGGAAAGCTTCCAAGCAATCCGAACCGGCCGAAGTGAAGTGGGACTCGAAATGGGGCAGTGGCCGTCCGGGCTGGCACATCGAATGCTCGGCCATGTCGTGCGCCCTGCTGGGCGAGCGCTTCGACATTCACGGCGGCGGCGCCGACCTGCAGTTCCCGCACCACGAAAACGAAATCGCCCAGTCCGAAGGCGCGTTCGGCCACGTGACGGTCAATACCTGGATCCACAACGGCTTCGTGCGGGTCGACAATGAAAAGATGTCGAAGTCGCTCGGGAACTTTTTCACGATCCGCGACGTCTTAAAGAAGTACGATGCGGAAGTCGTGCGCTTCTTCATCTTGCGCGCGCACTACCGCAGTCCGCTCAATTATTCCGACGCCCATCTCGACGACGCCAAGGTCGCGCTCACACGCCTTTACACGGCGCTGTCCGAGATCGATCTGGGCGCTGCCGCATGCGAGGTGAACTGGGAAGAAGCACACGCACTGCGTTTCCGCGAGGCGATGGACGACGACTTCAACACCCCCGTCGCCCTGGCAGCGCTGTTCGACCTCGTTACTGAACTGAACAAGAGCAAGGCGCTGGCGCACGCGCGGCAACTCAAGGCGCTCGCGGCCGTCATCGGCTTGCTGGAACGTACGCCACAGCAGTTCCTGCAAGGCGCGGGGGCGGGCGAGGGCGCGCAATCGCCGGAAGCGATCCAGGCGCTGATCGAAGCGCGCAGCGCGGCCAAGAAGGCGCGCAATTTCGCCGAGTCCGACAAGATCCGTGCGGATCTGCTGGCCGCGGGAATCGTGCTGGAAGACAAACCGGACGGCAGCACCAGCTGGCGCCGCGCATGATGGCCCTGCACAAGGACAGCGCGGGGACGACCTCGCTCATTCTCGAGGTGCCGCCGTACTGGGAGCAAGCCAAGGCTGAACTCATGAAGCGCGACCGCATCATGAAAAAGCTGATTCCACAGTTTGGCGACCTGCATCTGGTTGGCAATGGCGATCCGTTCAAAACCCTGGCGCGCTCGGTGGTCGGCCAGCAGGTGACCACCAGGGCGGCCGACGCGGCCTGGGACAAGCTGATGGTGGTCTGTCCCAAGATCACCCCGGCGCAGGTGCTGAAAGCCGGGGCCGAGCAACTGTCGGCCTGCGGCCTGTCGAAGCGCAAGACCGAATACATTCTGGATCTGGCGGACCACTTCAAGGCCAAGCGCGTGCACGCCAACCAGTGGGCCGACATGGACGATGAAGCCGTCATCGCCGAGCTGGTGCAAATCCGCGGCATCGGCCGCTGGACCGCCGAGATGTTCCTGATTTTCAACATGCTGCGTCCCAACGTCCTGCCCTTGGACGACCCCGGCCTGATTCAAGGCATTAGCCAGAATTATTTCTCTGGCGAACCGGTTTCGCGCAGCGATGCGCGCGAGGTCTCGGCCAACTGGGAGCCGTGGCGAACGGTGGCAACATGGTATTTATGGCGTAGTTTAGACCCGGTTCCGGTAGAATAGCGTCCGAATGGCCGCGCGGCGGGTTTTGTCGCGGCTGGAAATAACACGGAGGTAGAATGATTAAAACAACTTTCCTCAATTTTGAGCAGCCGATTGCCGAGCTCGATTCCAAGATTGAAGAGCTGCGTTTCGTCCAGGACGATTCCGCCGTCGACATCTCCGAAGAGATCGACCGCCTGGCCAAGAAGAGCCAGCAACTGACCAAAGACATCTACGCCAAGCTCACGCCTTGGCAGGTTTCCCAGATTGCCCGTCATCCGCAGCGTCCCTACACCATGGACTATGTGAATGAAATCTTCACCGACTTCCATGAATTGCACGGCGACCGCTCCTATGCGGACGACCTGTCCATCGTCGGCGGGCTGGCCCGCTTCAATGGCCAGGCCTGCATGGTCATCGGCCACCAGAAAGGGCGCGACACCAAAGAGCGCGCCCTGCGCAACTTCGGCATGCCCAAGCCGGAAGGCTACCGCAAGGCCATGCGCCTGATGAAGCTGGCTGAAAAATTCGGCCTGCCGATCTTCACTTTCGTCGACACTCCCGGCGCCTTCCCCGGCATCGATGCCGAAGAGCGCGGCCAGTCCGAAGCCATTGGCCACAACCTGTACGTCATGGCCGAACTGAAAGTGCCGCTGATCGCCACCATCATCGGTGAAGGCGGTTCCGGCGGCGCACTGGCCATCGCCGTGGGCGACGCCGTGCTGATGCTGCAATACGCGACCTACTCGGTGATTTCGCCGGAAGGCTGCGCCTCGATCCTGTGGAAGACCGCCGAGCGCGCTTCCGACGCCGCCGACGCGCTGGGACTGACCGCGCATCGCCTCAAAGCCATGGGCCTGATCGACAAGATCATCAACGAGCCGCTGGGCGGCGCCCATCGCGATCCGAAGCAGATGGCCACCATGCTCAAACGCGCACTGGCCGACACGCTGCGCCAGTTCCAGGGCATGAAAACCAAGGACCTGCTGGAGCAGCGTCACCAGAAACTGATGGCTTACGGGAAGTTCAAAGAAACAACCCCGACCGAAGAGTGAGTCAGCAACAGGCTGCCAGCGTCCCGGCAATCTTCGAGCGGGCGCTGGCCGCTCTCGGCGCCGCCGCGCCGCTCGCCGTCGCCTACAGCGGCGGTCTCGATTCCTCCGCCTTGCTGCACCTGGCCAGCGCCTACGGGCGCCGGCACGGCGTGCCCGTGTTCGCCTTTCACGTTCACCACGGCATCAGCCCGAACGCCGACGCCTGGCTGGCCCACTGCCAAGCCGGCGCGCTGGCGCTCGGCGTCGGCTTTTGCGCCCGCAAGGTGGAGCTGGGAAAGACCAAATCCGGTGTCGAAGCGGCAGCCCGCAAGCTGCGCTATGCGGCCTTGGGCGCGATGTGTGCCGAGCAGGGCGCTTCCTTGTTGCTGACCGCCCACCATCTGGACGACCAGGCCGAAACC
>CBFGOU010000687.1:0-3066 GCA_965650445.1 uncultured Oxalobacteraceae bacterium
CACGCTGCTGGCCGGGTTGGGAAACAGCTGGTGCGCGTGCCCCATCAGGATGGCGTCGACCCCGGCAACTTCGGCAAGATGGTAATTGGCGTTTTCCATCCGCGGGGTGGCAGGCGCCGCATCCAGACCGCCGTGCGACAGGGCCACGATCAGGTCAGCCCCCTTGGCGCGCAGCTCGGGTACGTAGCGCAGGGCCGCCTCGCGCACGCCGTCGACATACACCTTGCCCTCCAGCCAGCGCTTGTCCCACGACAGGATGGTGGGCGGCGCAAAGCCGATGATGCCGACCTTGAGCATGGCCGTGACCGGCTTGCCCTCGGTATCGACGGCGGCAATTTCCTTGTCGATAATCTTGTAGGGGGTGAACAGCGGCTGGTGGGTTTTCAGGCTGTACACATTGGCCAGCACCAGCGGGAAGGACGGACCGGCGCAGGCCGGCTGCTCCGGGTCGACCCCGGCGACGTCCAGGCGGCTGCCGGTGACCTGGCTCAGGTAGGCCAGGCCGAAATTGAACTCGTGATTGCCGATGCCGCCGCCATCGTAGCCCAGGTGGTTCATGATCTTGTACATCGCCAGGGTCTGGTTGCACGGCAGCGGATCGACCGTGGCCTGGTAGTCGGCCAGGGCGGTGCCCTGGATGGCGTCGCCGCTGTCGAGCAGGACATTGTTGGGATAGTCGCGCCGCGCCTGGGCGATCAGGGTGGCGATCCGGTCCAGCCCGTGCGACGGCTCGGGCGCCAGCTTGAAATAATCGTAGCCGAGGGCATTGGCGTGCAGGTCGGTCGTTTCCAGCAGCGCCACCACCGCCGTGCTGCCGGCCGGCGGCTCGGCGGCGGCCGCGGTGCACAGGGCCAGTCCCAGTGCGGAAAATAAAGTTTGATAACGCATGCTGTCGGCCTGGTCAGGGGTGGAAACGGTGCGGCCCATGATACGCAGCGGCGCCGCCAGCGGCAAGGCGAGCGCGCCATTGGCAGCTCGACCGTAGCCCCGCTGGAGTATAATCGAAGGTTCGATTCAACCGACTCAACATATTTCTACCGGAACGCCATGGAAGCCGAACGCATTAACGCCCTCTCCGCCCTGCTGAACGACCTGACCGGTCGCGAAGCCGAACTTCGGAGGTATCTTTGACTTCGATAAAAAGTCAGAGAAGCTCGAACAAGTCAACGAAGAACTAGAAGACCCGACGGTCTGGAACGACCCCAAGCGTGCCCAGGACCTCGGCAAGGAAAAGAAAGCCCTCGAAGGCGTGGTGCTGACCTTGATTAAGGTCGACGCCGATCTGCGCGACGCCAGCGACCTGTTCGAGATGGCCAAGGAAGAAGGCGACGACGATACGCTCGAAGCGATCGCCGCCGACACCGAAGCATTCAAAAAAGTCATCGAAGGCATGGAGTTCCGCCGCATGTTCAGCGGCCAGTTGGACGCCAACAATTGCTTTATCGATATCCAAGCCGGCGCCGGCGGTACCGAAGCGCAAGACTGGGCCTCCATGCTGCTGCGTCAATACCTGCGCTATTGCGAGCGCAAGGGTTTCAAGGTCGAGATCCTGGAACAGTCGGAGGGTGAGGTTGCCGGCATCAAGACCGCGACCCTGAAGGTCGAGGGCGAGTACGCCTATGGCCATCTGCGCACCGAAACCGGCGTGCACCGTCTGGTGCGCAAGTCGCCATTCGACTCGGCCAACGGCCGCCACACCTCGTTCACCAGCCTGTTCGTGTATCCGGAAGTCGACGACTCGATCGAAATCGACGTCAATCCGGCCGACATCCGCGTGGACACCTACCGCGCATCCGGCGCCGGTGGCCAGCACATCAACAAGACCGACTCCGCAGTGCGCATGACGCACGCCCCGACCGGGATCGTGGTGCAGTGCCAGAACGACCGCAGCCAGCACCGCAACCGCGCCGAAGCGATGGAAATGCTCAAGGCCAAGCTGTACGAGCACGAATTGCGCAAGCGCATGAGCGAGCAGCAGAAACTGGAAGACTCCAAGACCGATGTGGGCTGGGGCCATCAGATCCGCTCGTACGTGCTGGACCAGTCGCGTATCAAGGATTTGCGCACCAATTTCGAAACCGGGAACACCAAGGGCGTGCTGGACGGCGACCTGGACGATTTCATCTCGGCTTCGCTCAAACAGGGAGTCTGATTAATGACCGTACCGGCACGCGCCTTCATTTTCGATATGGACGGCACCATCGTCGACAACATGGCCTTTCACACCCAGTCGTGGATCACGTTCTTCGAGCGGCGTGGCCAGGCCATCGACGCCGACGAGTTCTTCCGCGCGACGGCGGGCCGCCAGGGCGGCGAGATCATGCGCACCTATATCGGCGATCATCTGGGCGAGGACGATATCCTGACGCTCAATGACGAAAAAGAGAGCGTCTACCGCGAGCTGTACGAGCCGCACCGCAAGACCGCCGGCGGCTTCGACGCGCTGATCGCGCACGCCAAGGCCGACGGCGTCAAGCTGGCCGTGGCCACCGCCGCGCCGAACGGCAACATCACCTTCACCCTGGACGGGCTGGATCTGCGCCGTCACTTCGACGCCGTCGTTGGCGCGGCCGATGTGCCGCGCGGCAAACCGCATCCGGACGTGTTCCTGAAGGCCGCCGAACGTTGCGGCGTGGCGCCCGAGCACTGCATCGTGTTCGAAGACGCGCCGCTGGGCGTGGAAGCGGCGCGCCGGGCCGGCATGCGCGCGGTGGTGCTGACCACCACCCTGCCGGCCGAGGCTTTCGCCGAATTCGACAACGTCATTCATATCGCCAGCGATTTTTCCGAGCTGACGGTCGCCGAGCTGTTCTCGGCCTAACCACACAATATTCAACACAAGTACTTAACCATGACCACGGAAACCCACGACCAGGCCGGCGCACCGGCAGACGAAAACAAGATCATCAGCGAACGCCGCGCCAAGCTGGCCGCGATCCGCGAAAAAGGCGTGGCCTTCCCGAACGACTTCCGTCCGCAGCACAATGCCGCCAACCTGCATGCCCAGTACGGCGCCCTGTCGCGCGAGGAACTGGAAGCGACGCCAGTGCCGGTGGTGCTGGCTGG
>CBFGOU010000688.1:0-3065 GCA_965650445.1 uncultured Oxalobacteraceae bacterium
CTTGGCCACGGCCGCCACCGGCTGCAGCTGGGCCGGTGCCGGTGCCGCTGCCGGCGACCTGGTTGCGGCCGCGATTGGCTGCAGCTGGGCCGGTGTCGCTGCCGGTGACTTGGCCACGGCCGCCACCGGCTGCAGCTGGGCCGGCGGCGTCGTGGGGAGCTGGGCGGCAACAGTGACGGCAGGCGTGAACGTGGCCGAGGCCACGGTTGCCAGTGCCGCGATCGCCTTGGCCACCTTTCCCTGTTCGCCTTCGATCCCGACAGCCGCGCCCTGGCTGATAAACCCGCCCAGCTCGCCAAACACCCGGCTCGGGCTCTTGATTCCCAGCTTTTCCTTGAACCAGGCCACCGTGCTGTCGGCCGCCGACGTGATCGCGGTCTTGACGGCGCCCAGGCCGCTGGTGATGCCGTTGACCAGGCCGGCGATGATGTTGGCCCCGAAGGTCGAGAACTTGGCCGGCAGGTCGATCCCGAAATACGACATCACCGCGGCGAAGGCCTGGTAGAACAGCCCGACCGGCGACCAGTTCACCAAGAGCGCGCCGATCGCGCCGATGCCGCCGTTGAACGCGGCCTTCACCTGGTCCCACAGGCCGCCCACAAAAGCGCCGATCGGGGCCAGGCTATTGGCCAGGCTGGTGATGATGTTCGCGCCGAACTCCGACAGCTTGGAAGGCATGTCGACGCCGAAATAGGACATCACGCCGGCGAAGGCGCGGTAGAACAGGCCGGCCGGCGACCAGTTCACCAGGAGCGCGCCGATCGCGCCGATGCCGCCGTTGAATGCCGCTTTTACCTGGTCCCAGAGGCCGCCAAAGAATTCCTTGATGGGTCCCCAGTACTTGTAGATCAGGAAGGCGGCGACGGCGATCCCGGTAATGGCCAGGCCGATGGGGTTCATCAGCATGGCGCGGCCGATGAATAGCACGGCCTGGCCCAGCAGCTTGAGCGGCGATATCGCCATCCGGAACACGTTCGCCAGGAGGCCGCCCTGCATGCCCAGGGTGGTCAGGCTGAACTTGAGCATGGCCAGCGGTCCGAGAATGGTCCCGAGCATCACCAGCAGCGCGCCGCCGGCGGTCAGCAGGATCCCGAGGACTGCGGCGGTTTTCATCAGGCCACCGGACAGGCGCGGATTCTCGCGTGCCCATGCGCCCATCTTCTGGGCCGTGTCCCCGAGCCATTCCGTGGTTGCCTTCAATTCGGGGGCGAGCGTTTCACCGAAGGCCACCATGGTGTTGGTGAAGGTGCCGCCGGCGGCTTCCCACAGGTTTTTCAGGGTGCCGAGCTGCTGGTTGACGCGCTCCTGCAGGGACGCCTGGGCGGCCATCTTGCCCTGCACCTCGCGGTAGCCGTCGACGCCTTTCTCCATCAGCAGGGAGACGACTTGCAGCGTTTCGGCGTCGTCCCCGAACACCTCCTTGAGGACGGAAAGGCGCTTTTGCGTGGTCAGGCCCTTGAGCTTGTCCAGCTGCGCGAACATCTTGTCGAAGCCGCCGAACTCGCCCTTGCCATCGGTAAAGTCCAGGCGCTGCGCCGGCGCCAGGCCCTTGTTGGCCTTGTCGATCTTCTTCTTGTCCATGCCCATCTGGAAGATCTTCCGGTAGGCGTTGCCCGCGGCCTCGCCAGCCATGCCGGACTGGTCGGCCATCACCAGCAGCGGCGCCACGGCCTTGGCGCCTTCCAGGCCCTTCATCTTGATTGTGTCCATGGCCGGGCTGAGCTTGGCCATGCCGTTGAGCATGTTGTTATCGTCCACGCCCAGGTAGAAGGTCCGCTGAATCACGTCCATCAGGCTGAGCATGTCCTTTTCGGTGGTCTTGGTCGCGTCCTGCATCTTGGCCGCGAACTCGGCCGCCTCTGCCGGCGTTTTCTTCAACTGCACGCCCAGGTACGCGGCCGCCTCGCCCATGCCGCCCAGGATGGTCTGGGCCGAGATGCCCTGTCGGGTCAGCATGGTCATCATGTCCTGGAAGTCCGACGTGGTGCCGGGCAGGCGATCGCCCAGCTTCATGGCCAGGGCGTTGATCTTTTCGAACTCGGGCGGGACCACGCCGCCGGCGCGCATCAGGGCGCCGGACAGCTGGGTGGCCGAGTCCTCGGCCTTCGCGTACTCGGTGACGGGGACCGACATCGCGGCCGTGGTGACGGCGCCCGCTGCAGCCATGCCGGCACCGGTGCTGGTCATCTTGCCGGCGGTCTCCTGGGTGCGCTGCATGCGCGCCCGGGCCTCGCCCAAGCGGCGCTCGCGCGCGGCCAGCTCGGCCAGCTGCTGCTGCTGGCGTTGCATGTCGGCCGTGGTGGCCTGGATGTTCTGGCGCAGGTCGCGCTCGTGCTGGGACAGGTTGCGGGTGTCGATGCCGGCGCCGGCCAGGCCGGTGCGGAGTTGATGCAGCTGGACGTATTGCTGGCGGTGCTGGTCCTGCAGTGCGCGCGCAGCCGTGCGGGCCTGTTCGAAGTCCCGGACCATTGCCTGGGTTGGCGGGCCGTTTGCGTAGAGCGCCTGGGCAAGTGACGCCACCCGGGCCTTGGCTGCGTTCAGCTCGCCGGCCGTGGCCGCCATGCCGGTGCGCAGCTCGCGCAGCGCGCCGATATCGGCCTGGGTCTTGTTCAGCTCCTTGAGGCGGTTCCGAGTTTCCCGCAATGACTTCGCTACGTCGTCGTTCCCTTGCCGGATATTGCGCAGGGGTCCGGTGATGCTGTCCGCCAGGTTGAACAGCACTCGTAATCTAAGATCGTTTGACATTTACTCATTCCCACTTCGTACACGCGCGCGCTCGCGCCAGTCCATCAGTTCAGCCAGGCCCAGGCCGTCCATCGCTTGCGGTGTCCAGTGGAACACTACGGCGATGTCGGCCATTGCGTCCTCTACGCGGTTCGGGATGCCATGCTCGCTTGTGCGGCCTTCGTCAGCAAAAAACCGGCGAACACGCTCCCCAGCTGCACCAGGTCGGCCGGATCCAGCTGGGCGACGTCGGCTTCGGTGAGCATGGGCGAGGAGATGCGCGGCAAGACTTTTTGCAGCGCGTCGATGTCCAGGTTCATCAGGGCGGACAGGGAGGTGCC
>CBFGOU010000689.1:0-3060 GCA_965650445.1 uncultured Oxalobacteraceae bacterium
TGAAGATGCCGCCCGCATCGCGCAGCAAATCGCCGACGCCGGCATCGTCGGCCGCCGCGCGCGAGGCGATGTCGAGATGCACGCGCCGGCGCACGCCCAGCTCCCCGAACGCAGGGTCGTACTCGCGCCAGACTTCGTCCGGCACGCGGCTGGCCGCCGTGATCACGACGACGCTGCGGGACGGCCCGCCGGCCAGCTCCACAAAGCGGCGCAGGATCTGTTTGTCGTACTCGCGATCCTCGGCGCCGCCGATGATCACCAGGTGGCCTCCCGGCTTATTCATGGGTCAGCACCGCGTGCGCCATGTCGCGGTTGGCGCAGACGGCGGTGGCCTCGCGCGTGATTCCGATCAGGCCGATGGAAACCGCCGGGTCGAACAGATCCACCCCGCGCTGCAAGGCCTGCTCCAGCGCCAGGCCCTCGACGATCCATTGATACACTTCGCGCGCCAGCAGATGGCGCATGATGTGCTCGCCCACCCCGGTGGCGGCGACCGCTCCCTGCGGCCCGGCGAAAAAGCCGCAGCCGATCAGGGGGGTGTCGCCGACCCGGCCCAGCAGCGCCGGCGTCGAGCCGCCGGTGGAGCCCGCCACGGCGAAATGGCCATCGGGGCCGCGCGCCACCGCGCCGACGGTATCGCAGGCCGGCCCGAAAGGCGCCGGGTAGTTCCAGAAGCGCGCGAAGTCGGCGTTGGCCACGCCCGCCATGGCGGCCTGCGTCCCGGCCAGCCTGGTCAGCAGTTCGGCGTGGCGCTGGCGCGCCCTGGCGGTGACGGGATCGTGCGGACCGAAGCCGAGAGCGCGCGCCAGCCGCTGCGCTCCCTCGCCGCAAATGAAGTGGTGCGGCGTATCGGCCACCGCGCGCGCCACCTGGACCGGGTTCTTCACGCTGCGCAGCGCGGCCACCGCGCCCAGCCGCCCGCGCGTGTCCATCAGCGCCGCATCCATTTCGACGGTGACGCCGTCGAGCGACAGTTCGGAACCGGTACCGGCGTTGAAGCGCTCGTCGTCTTCCATGATGCTGACCGCGGCCACCACGGCATCGAGCGCATCGCCGCCGGCGCCCAGCAGATCCATGGCGCCGGCGGCGGCACGCTGGCAACCGTCGTCGGCGCTGCGCGCACTGCCCGCGCCGCCATGCACGACGACAGCGGCGCCTCGATTGGAATTACTCATAGATGCCCCTTCGTGTCCCGGTGCGGGCGCTCAGTGCGCCATCAGCAGCGGCAAAGCGGTGTTGCGCAATGCGCGCCGGGTGGCGCCGCCCAGCAGGATTTCGCGCGCGCGCGAGTGGCCGTAGGCACCCATGACCACCAGGCCGTAGCCGCTGCTGGCGGCATGGGCCAGCAGCGCCGTGCCGGCATCGCGCTCGGCGCGCATCGCATGCGCCTCGGCGCGCACCCCGTGGCGCGACAGATAGCCCACCATCTCGCTGCCGGCGGGATGGTCGGTCAGGTCGGTCTGGCTGGCCGTATTGAACATGGCCACCTGCACCCACTCGGCGCGCCGCAGCAGCGGCAGCGCGCCGGTGATCGCGCGCGCCGCGCTGGCACTGCCATTCCAGCCGATCAGGATGCGCCGCGCGGGCGCGCTTTCCCTGAACACGGCCGGCACCACCAGAACCGGGCGCGCGCAGTGCAGCAACACATACGCGGGCAGGTCGAAACTCAACAGGGGTAGCTCCAATGGCTTGCCCTGGCCGATCACGACCAGGTCGGCATGGCGCGCCTGCATGCAGATGCCAATGCCGGCATCGTCGTCCACGCAGCGGCGCCCGAGCGATACGACGCTGGCGGCGCGCGCCTGCCGCTCGAACGCGTCGAGCGCGCGTATGGACTCGGCGCGCAGCGTTTCAATGGGCACCTGCAGCGCCGGCATGCCCTGGTCAAATGCGCCAAAGGGCATCAGGAAAGGCGAAATGCCGGTCATTGCACTGCCAATCAGGTGCGCGCCCTCGTCCAGGGCGATTTGCCCCGCCAGGGCGACGCGTGCGGGCGTGCCGTCCGAGCCGTCCACATGTACCAGAATGGTTTTGTACGCCATGGCCGACTCCTTCAGCTACCCTTCCTCCTATGACCGCCGGGACGCGGAAAAGTTCGTCTGCAATGCTGGCAAAACGCTATCATGGCCTTTATTTCACCCCGCCGAAGGACCTTCATGAAAAAGCCCACCGCGCCCGTTCTGAACTTGCAGGCCCGGTTCGACGCGCCCTTCACTTACCGCGGCATGAGCGATGCCTCCGCCGCTGCCGCGCTCGACGCCGAGCGCTTCGTGGTGGCCGACGACGAACGCAACCGCCTCAAGATCTACCGGCGCGGCGTGGCCGATCCGCGCGCCTTTGTCGACCTGTCGGCCTTCCTCGGCACCAAGCCCGGCAAGGAATCCGATCTGGAGGGCGCCGCCGCGGTCGGCCAGCGGATCTACTGGATTTCCTCGCACGCTCGCAACGCCGAGGGTGAAGCGCAGCCGCGCCGCCAGCGCTTTTTCGCCACCGAACCGGGGCCCGCCGCCGCGCTCGCCCCGGTCGGACGGCCCTACACCGCGCTGCTGCAGGACCTGATCGCCTGCCCGCATCTTCAGCCCTACAAGCTGGCCGAGGCCGCCAGCAGGGAACCCGAGGCCGCCGGCGGCTTCAATATCGAAGGCCTGGCCGCCGCGCCCGATGGCAGCCTGCTGATCGGATTGCGCAATCCAGTGCCGCGCGGCAAGGCGTTACTGATTCCGCTGCTCAATCCCGCCGAGGTGGTGCACAGCGGCCGCGCGCAATTCGGCCAGGCCATCGAGCTCGCTCTGGACGGTCTGGCGATCCGCAGCATCGAGCTGGTGGGGCTGGCCTACATGATCGTGGCGGGGCCGCCCGGCAAGGACGGCGAATTCACGCTGTGGCAGTGGTCGGGCGCACGCGATGAGCGGGCGCGGCGGCTGGCCCATCCGGACTTCGGCAGGCTGCGCCCCGAAGCCCTGTTCGCCATCCCCGGCACCCGCAGCGTGCAAATTCTCAGCGACGACGGCGGCCCCGCCGCAAAGGCGCTGCCGGAAGCGCAGCAAACCTTCCAGAGCG
>CBFGOU010000690.1:0-3055 GCA_965650445.1 uncultured Oxalobacteraceae bacterium
GCCCGGCCGGTGTTCGGCGCACTGCCTCACGCCACACCCATCAAGGTCCTGGGCGAGGCCGGCTATGGCTGGGTGCTGGCGAGCGTGACACTCGACGAAGGCGAGCTTACCGGCTATGTCGCGGCCAGCGATCTGGAGAAGCCTTCCGGCCCGCTGTGGAACCTTGCTCCGCTATCCGTGCCGGTGCTGCCCGAGGCTCACCTGGCACGCAACAAGCGTTCGGCGCGGCGCGATAACGCAGGCGCGCACCCGTATCCACTGGGCGAAAGCAAACTGCCCCTGCGCGATCCATCGGCCCCGCCCGCCGAACGCAGCCAGGCCCTCACCCGGCTGGCAGACTGGATGGATGTCGAAAACAGTGCGCGCTACCTGCCCGATGCGACAAAAGGCGCCACCTACTGCAACGTGTATGCCGCCGACTATTGCTTCCTCGCCCAAGTCTATCTGCCGCGCGTGTGGTGGACCGACAAAGCCGTGGCGGCCTTCCTGCGCGGCTTAACGCCGCCTGTCGTGTACGACCACACGGTCGATGAGCTGCGCGCCGACGACCTGCACGACTGGCTGCGCGACTACGGCCCCCAGTTCGGCTGGCGCCGCGCGCTCGACCTGACCAGCATGCAGGGGGCGGTGAACGACGGCGCCGTCGGCATCATCTGCGCCGACCGCGAGGCCGAAGGCCGCTCGGGCCACATTACCGTCGTGGTGCCGGAAGTTCCCGGCCACAGCGCCAGGCGCACCGCCGACGGCACCGTGCTGCAACCGCTGCAATCGCAGGCAGGCAGCCGAAACCGCCGCTATGGCAGCAGCGGCGACGACTGGTGGCTTGGAGCGCGCTTCAAAAGCTTTGTCATGTACCTCCACGACTGAGAAGTCACCATTTCTTCGGCATCGTTTCCGGTAGTGGTCGAGACCGGAACACCCTTTTCCGGATCGCCCCACTGCGAACCAGGCGGGGACGAAATCCACATCAGCATCGCGGCGTATCAATGCATGCCGGCTACCCCGCCGCGCAACCCGGCGGCGGCATCCGGTTCCGGATGCAGGAACTGCTTGGTCAGCAAGGCGGCCACCGCCAGCAGGCCGGCCACTGCGATCACGGCGAAGATATCGGCCAGCGCCACCTGGCGCCGTGCCAGTTCACCGACCAGGAACGAGCCGGCGATCCCGCCGGTGCGGCCGATGCCGAGCATCCATGCCACGCCGGTCGCCCTGCCCTCGGTCGGATAGAACGCCGCGGCCAGTGCCGGCAACGACGCTTGCGACATGTTCATCACCGCGCCGGCAACGATCTCCATCGCCACCAGCAGGCCCAGGTGCCCGGTCGAGCGCCCCAGGGAAAAAATCGCCAGCGCGGTCAGCCCGAAGCCGACCGCGATGATGCGGTTGGGATTGAAGCGGTCCATCAGCCAGCCGAACAGCACCGCGCCTACCCCGCCCAGGGGAAACAGGGCGGCGATCATGCTGGCATCCTTGGGAGCGATGCCGGCGTCCTTGAACAGCACCGGCATCCAGTTGATCAGCGAATAGAAGATCACCAGGCCCATGAAGTAAGCCACCCACAGGCACACCGAGCCGGCGCGGTAAGCCGGCGACAGCACCAGCGCCAGCCCGCTCTTGCCGGCCACGCCGGTACGCGTTTCGGTCAGGAAGAAGCTGCCGGCATGAAGGGCGCGATCCGATATGCGCAACAGCACGGCGCGGATGCGCTCCACCGATTGGCCGCTGGCGACCAGATAGCGCACCGATTCGGGCAGCAGCAATAGCAGCAGTCCGGTCAGCACCAGCGGCGCGATGCCGCCGGCCAGCAGCACGCTGCGCCAGCCCCACTGCGGAATCATCCAGGCGGCCACGAAGCCTCCCAGCGCCGCGCCCAGCGGAAAGCCGCAGATCATGGCGTTGGTGACGGTGGCGCGGCTGCGTTCAGGGCAGAATTCGCTGGTCATGGTGATCGCGTTGGGCATGGCCGCGCCCAGGCCGATGCCGGTGACCAAGCGCAGCGCGGACAGCCCGACCAGATCGGTGGCATACGCCGAGGCCACGCTGGCCAGCGCGAACAGGCCCACCGAGCCGACCAGCAGCCGCTTGCGCCCGAGCCGGTCGGCCATGGGGCCGGCAAGCAGCGAGCCCACCGACAGCCCGACCAGGGCGGCGCTGAGCACCGGCGCCAGCGCCGGCCGCGCCACGCCCCATTCGGTGATCAGCGAGGGAGCAATGAAGCCGATGGCCGCCGTGTCGAAGCCGTCCAGCAGCACGATCATGAAGCACAGCACGTAGATGGTCCACTGGAAGGCGGAAACGCGGCTGTCGTTGAGCAGCGTTTGCACATCGATGGCGGGGCGCTGAGTCATTGCCGGCTCCTGTGTTATATGCGGCACGAGAAGCTGGACGCCTTTTCCGGATCGCCGGCGCCGTTGTAGCGCGCCACGGCCGGATAGGCACACACGGGCCGCTCACGGCCCGGCCAGGGCGAGCCCGGCCCCGCCGTGGCGGCCAGCGCCGCGGGGGCGGCGCTGTGCTCGACCCACTTCACCAGGGCGGCGAACGCATCGTAGTTGGCCACCGCCTGGCCGCCGGAGCAATGACACATGCCAGGCACCGGGAACACCCGCACGAAGCTGCTGGCCTTGCCCTGGTTGAGGGCATCGACTTCGCGCCACCATGCCAGCGTGTCGTTCACCGAAAACACCGGGTCGGAATCGCCATGCGGCACGATCATGCGCCCGCCGCGTTTGCGGAAGGCCGACAGGTCGGGCGAGCGCGCGCCCATATCGGCCCATGCGGACTGCTTGAAACCGCCCCCGGTGGCATAGATCTTCTGCGCATCGCGGTCAAAATCGAAGCCGGTCTGAAAGTTCGCCAGCGCTTGCAGGTCAGCCCCCAGCGGCGTCGGCGGCGTGGTGAAGACCGACGCGAGCGACGCGCCGCCGAGTATGACGTTCAGGGCCGGCACGCTGCCGTCGGCCAGCCCGACTTTCCAGATGCGCCAGTCGTTGCCGGCCACGCCGGCGGACCTCACCGCCGCCATCAGCAGGGCGGACGCAGCGGGCTGGCAGGT
>CBFGOU010000691.1:0-3026 GCA_965650445.1 uncultured Oxalobacteraceae bacterium
GCCAGCGCCGGCCCCGGCGCCGGCACCGGCCCCGGCGCCAGTACCGGTCTCGGAAAAAGTCTCGTTCGCCGCCGAAGCCCTGTTCGACTTCGACAAGGCCGTCGTCAAGCCGCAAGGCAAGCAAGCGCTGGACGAACTGCTGACCAAGCTGCAAGGCATGAACACGGAAGTCATGGTCACCGTCGGCCACACCGACTCGATCGGCTCGAACGCTTACAACCAGAAGCTGTCGCTCAAGCGTGCGGAAGCGGTCAAGGCGTATCTGGTATCGAAAGGGGTGGAAGCCTCGCGCGTGTACACCGAGGGCAAGGGCGAGACCCAGCCGGTGGCGGACAACAAGAGCGCCGACGGCCGCGCCAAGAACCGCCGCGTGACGGTGGAAGTGGTCGGTACCCGTACCGTGACCAAGTAATTTTAGGGTTGGAAAGGAAAGCCGTCCGGTGCAAACCGGACGGCTTTTTCGTGTGCGCAAAAAACTGCGCTTAATCCGGATGGGATGCCTTGCGGCCTTAGCGGATCAGGAACAGGGCGGTGCTTTCCAGCAGTTCTGTCGAGCACAGCAGGTAAGTGGCGGCGCTTGCCAGGCCGATGTTTAACGCGGTCCAGGTCAGTGGGCAGATGCGCATCATGATGTCCTCCGTGGGGAAGGTATTTCGTCGCAGGAATGTCGATATGGTTCCATCTTAGCGGCACTTTCTTTTGGCAGACATCGGTAGAAAGTCCGAGCCCTTGTAGGACGTTGGCTTGCCGTTCAGCCCTGATGCTGTGATCCTACGCGCGGTGTAGGCTGCGTCCTATGGTGTGCGCCGGGTGCGGGCCGTAGAGTTGCTCGTATGACTACACATAACCATACCCTCCTGCATAATGGCGCCAAGGCAGTGCGCCGCAACGCCATCAAGAAGCTGCTGAGCTCGGTTTTCGGGGTTCCGCGGCTGCGCGATGGCCAACAACAGGTGATCGACAGTGTCCTCGACGGCCAGGACACCTTGGCGATCATGCCGACCGGCAGCGGAAAATCGCTGTGCTACCAGATTCCCGCGCGCATGCTCGACGGCGTCACCATCGTCGTCTCGCCACTGATTTCTCTGATGAAGGACCAGCTGGAAAAGCTGGACGCACTGGGCATCCGCGCGGCCCAGGTCAACAGCAGCCTGGGCGCGGAAGACGAGCAGGCGGCGCTGGACGGTATCCGCGCAGGGCGCCACGAAATCGTGTTTTGCACGCCGGAACGGCTGGCCATGGCGGAATTTCTCGAAGTGCTCAAACAGGTACGCATCGCCCTCGTGGTGATCGACGAAGCCCATTGCATTTCCCAGTGGGGCCATGATTTCCGCCCGGCTTACCTGGAGATGGCCGCCTCGATCGAGGCGCTGGGCAAGCCGCCGGTGCTGGCGCTGACCGCCACCGCCACCGAGGATGTGGTGGCCGATATCGGCAAGCAGCTGGGACGCGCGCGTATCAACGTCGTCAATACCGGCATCTACCGGCCCAATCTGCATTACGCGGTGGTCCAGGTGACCAATCACGACGAGCGTTACGTCAAGGCGCTGGAACTGGTGCGCCAGTCGCAGGGAACGGGCATCGTGTATGCGGCGACCATCAAGGCGGCCGAGGAAATGATGCAGGTCCTGGAGGAGGCCGGCGAGAACGCGGTTTTGTACCATGGCAAGCTGCCGGCCGCCGAACGCAAGCAGAGCCAGGACCTGTTCATGGCGGGCGCGCGGCGCGTGATGGTCGCCACCAACGCGTTCGGCATGGGCATCGACAAACCCGATACGCGCTTTGTGATCCATCTGCAAATTCCGGCCAATCTGGAAGCCTATTACCAGGAATCGGGCCGGGCCGGGCGGGATGGCGCCGATGCCAGCTGCACCCTGATGTATTTCCAGGACGACAAGCGGGTGCAGCAATTTTTCCTGGTGAAGCATTATCCGGGCCCCAAGGACCTGAAGGCCATCCACGCCAAGGCCTGCGAGCTGGCCGAGGCGGGACCGGTCACGACAGACGCATTGGCCGAGGCGCTCGAAGAACTGCCTTCCAGCACCTTGAAGGTGTGCCTCAAGCTGCTCAAGGATGGCAAGCTGCTGCGCCAGAACCGCAAGCTGGAATACCGTCCCACCGCGCTGGAAGGCTCGGCCGCGCTGTTCGGGCGCCTGGCCGCCGTGTATGAAGAGAAGCAGGAACGCGACCGCGAAGCGCTGGAACAGATGGTCGGCTATGCGGTCAGCGGCTTTTGCCGCTGGAAGGTGTTGCTCGACTACTTCGGCGATGAAGTGGAAGGCTTCGAGAAGTGTTGCCGCTGCGATAATTGCCTGAACCCGCCGCAGGTGGCCGATCTGGCCATCCGCGACGATGAGTTCGAGCGCGAACCCGAGGCCGAGCCGGCCGGCCCGAGCTTCGCGCCGGGCGCTCAGGTGCGGGTGCCGAAGTTCGACGTCGGCACGGTGCAGACGGTGGCGGGAGACCAGATCACCATCGCCTTTCCCGAGCACGGTACCAAGACCTTCCTGGCCGATTTCGTCAGCCCGGCGTAGGAGCGGCCATGAGCGAGCTGGTGGTGGTGCGCAAGGAGGGCCTGTTCTGTGTACCGGGCCAGTTCTATATCGACCCCTGGCGCCCGGTCGAGCGCGCGGTGGTCACGCACGCGCACGGCGACCATGCGCGGGCCGGCCATGGCCACTATCTGTCGGCAGCGCCGGGCGTGAGCGTGCTGCGCGCGCGCCTGGGCGAAATTCATATCGATGGCCTGGAGTACGGCGAGCGCATCGTCCACAATGGCGTGGCCATTTCGCTGCATCCGGCCGGCCACGTGCTCGGGTCGGCCCAGGTGCGCATGGAATACCGCGGCGAGGTGTGGGTGGCGTCGGGCGACTACAAGGTCGAGCCGGACAGGACCTGCGCGCCGTTCGAGCCGGTGCGCTGCGATACGTTTATTACCGAATCGACCTTCGGCCTGCCGATCTACCGCTGGGAAGCTGAACAGACGGTGTTCGACGACATCAATCAATGGTGGCGCAAGAACGCCG
>CBFGOU010000692.1:0-3024 GCA_965650445.1 uncultured Oxalobacteraceae bacterium
ACTTGCAGCCGCAGATTTCGTGCACGAAGCGGCCCAGCATGGCCTTGCCCTGCAGGGTGTGCGTCACTTCGGGATGGAACTGTACCGCGTAGAAACGGCGCTCTTCGTCGGCCATGCCGGCGATCGGGCAGCTCGGCGTGTCGCCCATCAGCTTGAAGCCCGGCGGCATGTCCAGCACCTTGTCGCCATGGCTCATCCACACCTTCAGCATGCCGTGGCCTTCGCTGGTGACGAAGTCGTTGATGCCGTTCAGCAGCGCCGTATGGCCGCGCGCACGCACTTCCGCGTAGCCGAACTCGCGCACGATGCCGTTCTCGACCTTGCCGCCCAGCTGGGCCGCCATGGTCTGCATGCCGTAGCAGATGCCCAGCACCGGCACGCCCAGCTCGAACACAGCTTGCGGCGCGCGCGGCGCATCGCCTTCCAGGGTCGAGCTGTGGCTGCCCGACAGGATCACACCGGCAGCGCCATAGTTGCGCACGAATTCGTCGCTGACGTCGTACGGATACACTTCGGAAAACACGCCGGCATCGCGTACGCGGCGGGCAATCAGTTGGGTGACCTGGGAACCGAAATCGAGAATGAGGATTTTAGAGTGCATGAGAGCGCTTGAAAGATTGGACTTGAATCGGGGAACTGCATACGGGGCTGTTTCAAAATGGGCAGGGCCAGGCGCGGCGACGAAGACAGTGCGCCTGCACGGCAAGGAGCTGCAACAACGCCATGCCCATTTTGAAACAGCCTCCAAGCAACGCGGCGATCTGGTCGCCGCGTTGTCTGCTGACTTACTCGGAGCGGTAGTTCGGCGCTTCCTTGGTGATCTGCACGTCGTGCACGTGCGATTCACGCATGCCGGCCGAGGTGATTTCGACGAACTCGGCTTTTTCGCGCAGTTCGTCGATGGTGGCGCAGCCGCAGTAACCCATCGACTGGCGCACACCACCGACCAGCTGATAGAGGATCGCCAGCACGCTGCCCTTGTACGCCACGCGCCCTTCGATACCTTCCGGCACGAACTTGTCGGCCTTGGCGGCCGCGTCCTGGAAGTAGCGGTCGGCCGAACCGTCGGCCATCGCACCCAGCGAACCCATGCCGCGGTAGGACTTGTACGAGCGGCCCTGGTACAGAATGACTTCGCCCGGCGCTTCTTCCGTGCCGGCGAACATCGAACCCATCATGACAGTCGATGCGCCCGCTGCCAGTGCCTTGGAAATGTCGCCCGAGAAGCGGATGCCGCCGTCGGCGATGCAAGGCACGCCGGTGCCGCGCAGGGCTTCGGCGACGTTGGAAATCGCGGTGATCTGGGGCACGCCGACGCCGGCGACGATCCGGGTGGTGCAGATCGAGCCAGGGCCGATGCCGACCTTGACGGCGTCCGCGCCGTACTCGACCAGCGCCTTGGCGGCGGCTGCGGTGGCGATGTTGCCGCCGATGACATCAACCTGCGGGAACCTGGTCTTGATCCACTTGACGCGGTCCAGGATGCCTTGCGAATGGCCGTGGGCGGTGTCGACCACCAGCACATCGACGCCGGCGGCGACCAGCAGTTCGACCCGCTCTTCATCGCGCGCACCGACGCCGACGGCGGCGCCGACCAGCAGCTTGCCTTGCGCATCCTTGGAGGCGTTCGGGTGCTCGTGCGACTTCTGGATATCCTTCACGGTGATCAGGCCGCGCAGCTCGAACGCGTCGTTGACGACCAGCACGCGCTCCAGGCGGTGCTTGTTCATCAGGCGCTTGGCTTCGAGAGTGTCGGCGTCTTCCTTGACGAACACCAGTTTTTCGCGCGGGGTCATCTTGGCGCGCGCTTCGGCATCGAGTTCCTCTTCGAAGCGCAGATCGCGGTTGGTGATGATGCCGACGACGGTCTTGCCTTCCACCACAGGGAAACCGCTGATGCCATACTGCTCGGTCAGCTTGATGACATCGCGAATCTTCATCGTCGGCGGAATCGTGATCGGATCACGCAGCACGCCGGCTTCGAAACGTTTAACGCGCGCTACTTCGCGGGCTTGGTCCTTCGGCGACAGATTCTTGTGAATGATGCCGATGCCACCTTCCTGGGCCATGGCAATGGCCAGACGCGCCTCGGTCACGGTATCCATCGCAGCCGACAGCAGCGGGATGTTGAGCGACAGGTTGCGGGTCAGTTTTGTCTTCAGGGAAGTATTGACCGGCAGGATGTTCGAATAAGCCGGGACGAGCAGCACGTCATCGAATGTGAGTGCTTTTTGAAGTAGACGCATAGCATTTTCCTATTGGCGCAAAAGCGAATTATACAGAAGTTCGCGACTTTCGTCGCTAAAGCGCCTCAAAATGGGGAGGATTCAAGCGGACGCGTTGACAGTCCGAACGAAACGTGGCGAAATCAGGTTTTGATGACTCACGGAAACATTTTATATGAAAACGCTGAATCGCCTGACCGTCGCAGGAATCCTGGCCTTGCTGGCCGGTCTGGCCCAGGCGCAATACGTGTGGGTCGATGAACATGGCAGGAAGCAGCTGTCGGACCGTCCGCCACCAACTTCAGTTCCGGCCAAGAATATCCTGAAGCAGCCCGGCGGCGTGCCGCAAGCCACCGATGCTGAGCCTGCCGCAGCCGCGCCGTCCGCCGCCGCCGCGCCGACCCTGGCCGAGCGCGAAGCCGACTACAAGAAACGGCATCTGGAACAGGCCGAGAAGGATGCCAAGGCGGCCGAGGAAGCCAAACAGAAACAGGCGCAGACGAAAGATTGCGCGCTGGCGCGCGCCGCCCAGGCGCAGCTCGCATCCGGCCAACGTCTCGGGATCAAGGGCAATAACGGCGAGCGCGGCTACATGAGCGATGCCGAGCGTACGCAAAATTCAGCCCAAGCCAGGCGCATACTCGACGGCTGCAAGTAAAACCTGTCAGGCCGGCGCGGCCTTCTTGTCTGCCCGGCGCCGCCGCGAATCCTTGGGATCGGCGATCAGCGGCCGGTACAGTTCGATGCGGTCGTGCTCGCGCAAGACCGTATCGAGCGGCTTTTTCTTCCCATAAATGCC
>CBFGOU010000693.1:0-3023 GCA_965650445.1 uncultured Oxalobacteraceae bacterium
GGCCTGTCACGTCGGGGGTCGCGGGTTCGAGTCCCGTCCGCTCCGCCAGCATAAAAAGAAAGGCCCGATTCGTCGGGCCTTTTTTCATTTCATCGTTCGCCTTGCGCCGCGCGGCGCCTGACCAGACTGACTTCGACGCGGTTGCGTCCGGCACTCTTGGCGGTGTACAGCGCATGATCGGCACGCGCCAGCGCGGTATTGATATGCTCGGCCGCGTCGACCATCACCACCCCGATACTGACCGTCAGCACCACCGTCTGGCCTTCGACCGTGAGCGGCGCGCTTTCGACCGCCGCGCGCAGGCGTTCCGCGGCCTGCATGGCGCCCACCAGGTCGGTGGCCGGCAGCAGCAGCGCGAATTCCTCGCCGCCCAGGCGGCCCAGGATATCCTGTTCGCGCAAGGTGGCCTGCGCGGTCCGGGCGAAAACGCGCAGGGCTTCGTCGCCGGCGGCGTGGCCGTAGCGATCGTTCAGGCGCTTGAAATAATCGATATCGAGCATCAGCATCGCCACCGACTGTTTCTGGCGCAGCGCCACCAGGCGCGCGCGCTCGGTCTGCTCGAAAAAGGCGCGCCGGTTGACCATCCCGGTGAGGCTGTCGATGGTGGCCAGCCGGGCCAGCTTGGCATCGTCCTTTTCCTTGCACAGCAGGAGAAAACCGAAGCTGTTGACGATCATTAGCAGGTAAGCGCTCAGATAGGTCAGCGTGAGCACCGCCGGCGCCGGCAGCCATGCACTGCCTCCGCCCATGCCGGCGTAGGCATGCAGGGCCATGGCGGCGAAGAACATCAGATCGTTGGCGCCGACGATGCGCTGCAGCACCGAGGCCCCGGGGGAGCGCAGCAACAGCGAGGCGCGGGTGGCCGTCAGCACTGCGAACAGGGCCGAAACCATGGCGTTGACGAGGCGCGGCTCGACGCCATACAGGCAGGCGCCGAAGTACACCAGCAGCGCCAGCGCACAGGCCGGGTACAATAGGCGGCGCCAGCGGCGGCAGCCAAAGAAACTGATGTAGGCCGACACTTCAGTCATCACGCCCAGCACCAGCACGGCGGTGGCGGTAGCCGCCGACCAGGCCAAGGCGCCGGCCGGTTCCGCCCAGGCAAGGAAGTGCGCCCCGCCCTGGACCAGCTTGGCCAGGCGCCACAGGCGCAAGGCGGCGTTGTCGGCGCCGCTGCGGGCGTAGCCACCCATGACGATGGCAAAGCCGAGGTTGCCGATGGCGAGCATCAGCATAAACGTCCGAACGTCGATCACACAAAACCTCGTGGGTGGCACAGCGCGACCGGAGCGTGGGTTGGGCAATCCGGCCTCAATTATTCTTGGGTGCTGTCGTTACCAAAGGTGGGTAAATAGATTCCCTTTGACAACTACTATTTCCACAAGGAATTAATTGTACATGAAAAAAGCGCGGGCGGTTTTTTCTCGCGATAACGCAATTGCCGATATGCCATCCCCCAGTCCGATAGCGGATAATCGAGGGCAATGCCCTCCAGGAGTTCAACTCGATGTTTGGTTTTCTTAAGCCGCCGCCGCTGTCCCCGCGCTTGCACCGTCTCAAGAATTCGGCCCTGTTCGGTTCGCTGACCCCGCTCGAACTCAAGATTGTCGACGGCCTGATGCACGAGCGCCGCTACCTGAGCGAGGAAATCATTTTCGACGAAGGCGAAGAAGGCCAGGCGCTGTACGTGATCATGTCCGGCCGGGTGGCGATCCGCCGCGCCGCGCCGAACGGCTACCAGATCGTCACCGACCTGGAACCGGGCAGCATCTTCGGCGACCTCGCCCTGCTCGACAACACCCCGCGCAATGCCCAGGCGCGCGCGCTCGACAACTGCGAGCTGGCGGTGTTCTTCCGCGCCGACTTCATGGGGCTGATGGAAACGGACGCCGTGATCGGCTACAAGATCTCGCTGGCGCTGGCGCGCCTGATGAGCCAGCGCCTGCGCGACTGGATGGCCGGCAGCGCGCCGGTGGAAGCGCCATGAGCAAGCTGCCGCCGCCCTGGCGCACCACCTGGAGCGAAGACCAGCGCGCCGGGCCGGTGGTCTGGCTCGGCATCATCGGCGTCACCTGCCTGCTGCTGGTGGTGCTCGAACACACCCTGTTCCTGACCGTGCCCTTCATCTTCGGCACGGTGCTGTACTACATCCTGCTGGCCCCCATGCAGCGCCTGATCCGCGCCGGCGTCGGCCAGGACCTGGCCGCGCTCAGCGTCGGCGTGATGTTCTTCTGCGCGGTGGCGCTGGTGCTGGCCGCGCTGTCGTCCTTCATCGCCGTGCCCGACCAGCCCTGGCGCATCGTGCTGGGCCACTACATCGAAGGCGGGCTGCGTTTCGTGCGCCACACGCTCACCCTGCTGGAGCAGAAATCGTCCCTGTTCGACCAGATGAACGTGACCGCGCTGGTGAACAAGCGCTTCAAGCTGTTCACCGACACCTTCGCGCAAAAATACCTGTACGGGATTCTCGTGACGGTGTTGAGCTGGCTGCCCTCGCTGCTGCTGGCGCCCTTCCTCACCTACTTCTTCCTGCGCGACGGCGCCCGCTTCAAGATGTTCCTGGCGCGCGGCGTGCCCAACGCCTTCTTCGAACGCGCCCTGTTCCTGATGCACCTGGTCGACCAGACCGCGCGCCGCTATTTCGAAGGCTTGCTCAAGCTGACCGTAATCGACACGGTGGTGCTGGCGCTGGGCCTGTGGGCCATCGGCGTGGGCGCGCCGCTGCTGCTCGGCTTCGTCTCGGCCGTGCTGGCGTGGATTCCCTTCGTCGGCTCGGTGGCCGGCTGCATCATGGTGGTGATGGTGGCCACCACCGACGCCCCGTCCAATCCCCTGATCGGCTACGGCGCCATCGGCGTGTTCGTGGCCGTGCGCCTGCTCGACGACTTCGTGTTCATGCCGATGACCCTGGGCCGCAGCCTGAAGATCCATCCCCTGATGACGGTACTGATGATCTTCATCGGCGGCGCGCTGGCCGGGGTGGCCGGGCTGATGCTGGTGCTGCCCTTGCTGGGCGTGGTGAT
>CBFGOU010000694.1:0-3018 GCA_965650445.1 uncultured Oxalobacteraceae bacterium
TGGCCGCGCAAGGCATCACGCAGATCAGCGTGGTACCGGTATTTTTAGGGCAGGGCGGACACGTGCTGCGCGATCTCCCGGTGATGGTGGATGAGCTGCGCCGGCAGTTTCCGGCCGTGCGCATCAGCGTGGCCGGCGCGGTTGGGGAAGACCCGGACGTGCAGCGGGCGATGACCGATTACTGCGTGGCGGCGCTGGCCAAATAAGCCTGGCCGCCATTGTCGTCCCCGCGTTCGCCCGAGCCTGCCCGCGCGTATGCGGGGGACGCCCGTCAGCCGATCCGCCGCGTCGTCTCGCGCACCACCAGCTGCAGCGGCGGCATTTCTTCGCTGGCGGCCTGGCCTTCGATCAGGCGCAGCAGGGCCTTGGTGGCGATGCGGCCCATGTCGTACAGCGGCTGGCGGATGGTGGTGAGCGGCGGCGTGGTGTATTCGGAGCCGGGCAGATCGTCGAAGCCGATCAGCGAAATGTCTTCCGGTACCCGGATGCCCTTGCGGTACATGCACAGGCGTGCGCCGTAGGCCGTCAGGTCGTTGGCGGTGAACACCGCGGTGAAGCCCAGATTGCGCTCCAGCAGGCGCTCCATTGCCTGCGCGCCGGCCGCTTCGTGGAAGTCGCCTTCGGCGATCAGTTCGGGGTCGAAGGCGATGCCGGCGTCGTTCAGGGCGCGCTGGTAACCGGCCAGGCGTTCGGCGGCGTCGTTGTTTTCGGCCGGACCGGTGATGAAGGCGACGCGGCGGTGCCCCAGCTCGATGAGGTGGTGCACGGCCAAATAGGCGCCGTTTTCATTGTCGAGCTTAAAGCCGAGGGCGCTGCTGGTATGCAGCGCGCGGCCGGTCGACACAATCGGACGCTGGCCCGCAAAGCGCAGGATGTCCTCATCGGCCAGACGGCCGGACAGCAGAATGATGCCGTCGACCTTGCGCGCCAGCAGCAGGCGGATGCGTTCAGCTTCCTCGGCCGCGTTCCAGTGGCCGCTGACGATCACCGAGGCGAAGCCGGTGCCTTTCAGGCCATCGTCGACGCCATGCAGGGATTCATCGAAGAATGGGCTGGCAATATCCTGGACCACGATGCCGATGGTATTGGAGCGGCCCTTTTTCAAGCCTTGCGCCATCTGGTTGGGGGCGAAATTCATCTTGGTGATCGCCGCCTGCACTGCCGCGCGTTTTTCGTCCGACACCTTGGCCGTACCATTCAGAATGCGCGAGACCGTACTGGGGGAGACGCCGGCTACCCGTGCCACATCAAGCAGGGTGGCGGGGATGGTAGGGGAATGGGGAATGCTCACGAAACTTCCTGACTCAAATAATTTTGCACTGGCAGGTTACCATAATTACACGACGGCAAAACAGTCCTGAGGCTTAATACGGCGCCGAAACACCGCAAGATGTATTAGCCGGCAAAGTTGTCGAAATCGTTTTCATTAGCATTTGACATATTTTTTCGAATCGGGTTTAATGTTTGCGTGATGTGAAAACGTTTTCATGCATATGATCGCTTTGAATTTCCATGGCTGGCTCGATGGATATTGGTCTATTCACCGTCCATGACGATGTTAGCGATAAGCTTAAAAAACCGAGACCGGAACCAAATGCCAAGTGTTTGTTGTCAGGTTGCAACGAATGCCGCATACGGAACACGTCTCGCGCTCCTCCGCAGGGCTCGATTTCCCTGGATGCACCTGCTTGGTGCATCTGTCGCGCCGCACCGGCGGCAGGTCGGCCTCTGGTGTAATTTTTTTGTTAAGAATGCACAAAAAACTTCAGGACAGCGCTACCATTGACACGCTTCATGTTACCCGGGAAGCATGCCGGTAAAGCTTGGGGGTGGCAAGGCAGGGCAGTGCGGTGGCACGCCCGCCAGGCCGTCCGAACGATCTCTCCTGTTGGACGATTGATCTGCCTTTGTGTAATGGTGGGTTTGTAGCCTGACAGTTTCGCCCGTACCGGTGTCCCCCGGCGCGGGTTTTTTTTTGCCTGCCGTCACGCGCCGTGCGCAGATCCGACGGCCGACGTGGTCCGGTCGCACCCCTGGTACCAGGTGCCCGGCAAGCGGCCTCTTCAACATTCCTCGCTTGAAATTTGCTGGGGGTTTGTGCCAGATCAGGCCGACGCTCGACCACACCTTTGACTCGCTGTCTGAATGCGCTCAAACTTTGAACTCGATCAGAGATGTAGGGCCTTATTCCACGGACTTTCCAGCGGCGGTGCACATGCTCACACTTACCATCAAGCTCATTGTCTATACCATGGCGGACCGGTGGCGCCGCGTCCACCAGGCGCTGGCGGCCATGGGCGCGCAACGGCGCTGCGCCATGTCGCTGGACGCTGTGGGCGACCGCTTGTTGCGCATGGCGGCCAAGATCAATCACCTGCGCACGCAAATATCGGCAGGCAATATCGACGAAGCCATGGATGCGGACGGCAGCCTGCGCGGCTCGCTCAAATCCTTGAAGGAAGATATTCGCAATATCCGCTGTCAGCTCGTGAGCCTGCAGGCTCCGGTGGCCAACACGCGGCTGCTGCGGGCCTTTGCGCGGCTGAGCAAAATTGCCGAGGAAACCTATGCGTCGGCCGATCGCTTGCAGTGGCAGATCGACGAGCATGAGCGGGACATGGCACTGCGACGGCGATGAATTGTCGCTGTGCGGAGCCCTTGGCGCAGCATAGCGAAGGGGACCACGCCCGCGGCACGGCTGCCGCCGAATATGGCGGCTGCCGTGCTGGAGGCCTGTCAGGGCCTCTCAAGGGGTATCAGGCGTATCGGGGCGTATCAGGCGCCGAGCGGAGTTTCGGTATCGATGGGCTGGCCATCGCGTTGCTGCATGGCGTCGCCCAGCATGACCAGTACCGGGCCATGCGCAGGACCCAGGCCGTGGGCCAGGGTTTCGATGGTCAGGCGCGAGATGCGCTGATCCGGGCGGCTGCAGTTTTCGATCACCAGTACCGGGGTGTCCGGGCGCCTTCCCTGGGCCAGCATGCGCTCGGCGGTGATGCTGGCTTCGCGTCCGCCCAT
>CBFGOU010000695.1:0-3014 GCA_965650445.1 uncultured Oxalobacteraceae bacterium
AGCCGTCCGTAATAGCCAGCTGTGCCTGGATCAGGCAAAATACCGCTGTGTGATTCGTTCACACAGCGGTTTTTTTTAAGGAGTCCGTGTGCTCATCAGTATTCTGAAGTTGATCGTCGACACCATCGCCACCATCCTCGGCGGCGTGCTGCTGCTGCGTTTCTGGATGCAGGCCATCCGGGTGCGCCCGCCATCGTCGCTGGGACAGTTCATCTTCACCATCTCCGACTGGCTGGTGCGCCCGATGCGGCGGCTGGTGCCGGGTGTCGGCGGCTACGACTGGGCGAGCCTGATCGGCGCTTTCCTGGTGGTCTTGCTGGCCAGTTCGATCTACTTCCTGGCCGGGCATGCCGCCGAGACCGTGTTTCTGTTTGCGCTGGAGCGCTTTCTGAACTGGATCATTTACGGGTTCATCGCCTTGCTGATCATCGAAGCGGTGTTTAGCTGGATCAATCCGCATGCGCCGCTGGCGCCTTTCGTCAGCGCGCTCAACGATCCGCTGCTGCGTCCGCTGCGCAAGGTCGTGCCGCTGGTGGGCGGCCTGGATCTGTCGCTGCTGGTGGCGCTGATCCTGCTGCAGATTGCCCAGCTGGTGATCGGCATGCTGTTCCAGGCTCGATGAGCCGGGCGTGGTGTTCTGCGCAGCCGGGCGGAGTCCGGCTGGCGGTGCAGATCACGCCGAATGCCAAGAAGACTGAAGTGATCGGCGTGCAGGACGACGCCCTCAAGATCAAGTTGCAGGCCCAGCCGATCGAAGGCAAGGCCAATGAAGCGCTGATCAACTACCTCGCCAAAGCCCTGTCGGTGCCGCGCAGCGCGGTCACCATTACCCACGGGCATACCAATAAACGCAAGCTGGTCGAGGTCGCAGGCGACCTTGCGCCGCCTGCCGTCGAAGCGCTGCTGCTGACCTAGTAGCGGTAGCCGAACTCGGCGTGAAAGCGGTCGGCGATCTGTTCGGCCGTCGCCTTGTGGTTCTGGCCGCCGGGCGAAGCGATCTTCATGGCGCCCATCAGGCTGGCCAGGCGGCCGGTGGTCGGCCAGTCCTTGCCGTTGACGATGCCGTACAGCAGGCCGGCGCGGTACGCGTCGCCGCAACCGGTCGGATCGACCACGGCGGCCGCTTCCACGCAAGGGATCACGTGGCGCTCGCCGTTGGCGTAAATCTCCGAGCCCTTTTCGCCGCGGGTGACGATCAGCGCTTCCAGACGGCCGGCGATGTCGGGCAGGGTCAGGCCGGTGCGGTCCATCAACATTTCGAATTCGTAGTCGTTGGCCGCCAGGTAGGTGGCCTGGTTGATGAATTCGATCAATTCCTGTCCGCTGAACATCGGCAATTGCTGACCCGGGTCGAACATGAAGGGCACGTTGTTGGCGGCGCAGTCGCGCGCGTGCTTGAGCATGCCGTCGCGGCCGTCCGGTCCGATGATGGCCAGGCGCAGCGCGCCATTGTCGGCCACATTGTTTTCGTGCGAGTACTCCATCGCGCCCGGGTGGAAGGCGTTGATCTGGTTATTGTCCAGGTCGGCGGTGACGAAGCACTGGGCGGTGTAGGCGTGGCCGATCTTGCGGATCGCGCGCGTGGCGATGCCGAGCTGCGCGAAGCGCTCCAGGTATTCGCCGCCGTCCTGGCCGATGGTGGCCATGATCAGCGGAACGCCGCCAAGCATCTTGAGGTTGTAGGCGATATTGGCAGCGCAGCCGCCGTACTCGGTACGCAGGGTCGGGACCAGGAAGGAAACGTTGACCTTGTGCAGCTGGTCGGCCAGTAAGGTTTCTCCGAAGCGGCCTTTGTACTGCATGATTTTGTCGAATGCGAGCGAGCCGCAGATCAGGGTGGTCGTGGTCATGTATTGCCTTAAGGGTAAAAAACGGCGATGTGATAGCCGGACGCTTTTATTTGTTTCAGTTCAAAATACAGGCGTACCGGCTGCTCGGAGCGGGCGCCGAATCCCTTGGCGGGACTGACGCCCTGCGGCAGGTAGTCTTTCGGTGCGAACACGCGGCGCAGCAGTGGCTTGTCGGCGGCGTCGGTCAGCTCCAGTTCAATATAGGGCCAGCTTTGCGTCAGCGCGCTTTGATTGCGCAACAGTGTGACGAGCGAGAAGGTGTCGGCGCCGATGGTTTGCAGCTCGCCGGTTTCGATGCTGAGCGCATCGATCTGGGCGGGCTGTTCGAGCCGGCAATTGAGCACCTGGCATGCGCCGGCGATCGCCGGACTCAGGCCGGGGAAGCGCGCCACCAGCACATTGCGCAGGGTGGTGACGCCCTGCAGCAGCAACAGCAGGGCGAGGACGACGGCGCCGGCCAGCATGGCGATCTGGCGCTTGCGCCCGGTGCGTTCCAGCTCGCGCCCGCGTTTGACGAATTCGGGTTCGTCGTTTTCCGGCGGCGCCGCGGCCGGTTCGGGTTCGACCGGTTTCGGTCTGGCCACTTGCGCTCTGGCTTTGGGGCCGCCTTTGGTTTTGGGCTTGATGAGCGGGGCGGCGGCAGGTTCGGGATCGGACACCGCAGCCTGGCGCAGCAAGGGCAGGGGGCCGTGTTCGATATCGATCGGCACGGCTTGCACGATGCTCTGTTCGGGCAACGGTTCCGGTTCCGGTGCGGGCTGCGGCTCAGGCTGCAAATCCAGCTCGGGTTGCTGGCCGGCACCCGGTTCGGGTTCGCTTTCCTTGGGCAGGATGCCGAAGGGATCGAAGGTGGTGTCGAAGTCGAGCGTGTAGACCGGCTCGTCCTCGTGCGCCTCGATGGCGGCCACTTCGGCATCGAAGGCTGCGCTGGCCGATGGCTCGGCGACAGCTTCAGCGGCTTGCTCGGGAGTCGGACGCGGCGGAGCGTCCAGGTCGATCAGGGCGGCCTGCCCGTCGAATATTTCATGGCAGGTGCCGCAGCGAACTATGCCCCCACGTAACTTCAACTGGTCCGCAGCGACCCGGAAGGTCGTGTGGCAGTGGGGGCATTGGGTGGCGAGCGCCATGCCTTTATTGGCCGCCGTCTACACGCGCTGGAGGTAC
>CBFGOU010000696.1:0-3011 GCA_965650445.1 uncultured Oxalobacteraceae bacterium
GTCCTCCATCACCTGGCCGGAGGCGACCATGGCATCGCGGTCGTTGCGGTCGGCGTGGTCGGCCACTTCCAGCGTGGTGTTCATGGTGGCCCAGGCGCTGTTCATGCGTTCGGTGATGCGCTTGCCGATGTCCGACGACGACAGCGACAGGCGCCTCACTTCGGCGGCGATCACCGCGAAGCCGCGCCCGGCGGTGCCGGCGCGCGCCGCTTCGATCGAGGCATTGATGGCCAGCAGATTGGTCTGCGCCGCGATCAGGCCGACTTCCGCGGCCATTTCCTTCAATTCACCGATGGCGCCGGCCAGCTGGCGCACGTGGACGAGCAGCCCGGCCTTGCTGTCGATGACGCTTTCCAGGCAGGCGATCACCGGCCCCAGTTCGCGCTGGCACAGGGTCAGCAGGCTGATCGCGCTTTCCTGCCCGCGCGCGCGGTCGCCGAAGCCGGCGTCGTCGAAGCGCGCCAGGATCGAGGAAAACGAGGTGATCAGCTGACCGACCGCTTCTTCCGACTGGGCCAGCACCGCGCCGATGTGGTGCTCCCACACCGGCAGCACGTCTTGCAGCAGATCGGCCACCGGCGCTGCCGCCGGCGATTCCGGCACCAGCCCGGCCGGCGCGGCCGGCGCCGCGGGCGGGCGCAGCATGGCCAGGCAAGCGGCTGCCACGCCGATGGGAGCGGCCAGCTTGAGCCAGAAGGCGTCGCCGCACAGCGGCAGCAGCGCACTGGCCAGCGCCAGCGCGGCCAGCACCGGCATGCGCAGGGAGCTCATTGCCGTCCCCGGCAAGCCTGTGCGACCAGCTCGGCGAGCGCTTCGCGGCTGACCGGCTTGTGCACCACGCCGAGCAGCTTGAGGTGGTGGAAGCGTCCCATCAGCGCGGCCGAATGGAGTACCCGCTCCTCCATCCCGGACAGCAGGATGACGCAGCCGCGGTAGCCGGCGGCGGCCATCGCTTCCATGACCTGGAAGCCGTCCATGCCGGGCATGTGCAGGTCGCAGATGACCAGGTCTGGCGCGCCGCTGCGCAGCGCGGCCACGCCGCGCTCGCCGTCGCTGGCGCTGGAGACGCGGGTGACGCCGAGCGTGCGCAGCATTCCGCCCAGCAGTTCATGGGTGAAGGGGTCGTCGTCCACCAGCAGGATGTGCAGGCTTGCCGCTGGGATTGAAAGGTCGGTCGTAGGCGTGGTCATGGTCGATGACGTAGTTAGGAAGCGTTGATTGGCAGCGCAGGCGCGAGGCGGCGCTCGCGCGTGAGCTGGGCGCGCAGGCGTTCGAGCATGACCGGCAGCTGGGCCGCCAGCGCGGCGGCGTCGGCCGGCACGTCGTTCTGTTCGAGCGCGAAGCAGCTGTCGGCCAGCGACTTGGCGCCGATCGCCCGGGCCGAGGACTTCAGGCGGTGCCCGAGCGCGCGCACCTGGGCCAGGTCGGTGCGCGCCAGCGCGGCCTCGATCTCGCCGATGGTGACGGCGGCATTGTCGAGGAATATGCCCAGCAGGCGGCTCATGGTCTCGGCGTCGTTGTCCACCAGCGCCGCCAGCACGCTGAGCGAGATGGTGTCGACCGCTTCATGCGGCGGCGCCGGTTGTCCGTCGGCTGCGCCTTGCGGGTCCGATGCGGCGATCCAGCGCGCCAGCGTGCGGTAGAACAGGTTCGGCTCGATCGGCTTGACCAGGAAATCGTTCATGCCGGCGGCCAGGCAGTCGGTGCGGCTGCTGTTGAAGGCATTGGCGGTCAGCGCGATCAGGGGCGGCTGCGCCAGGCGCGCGTCGGCGCGGATGTGGCGCGCCGCGGTGCAGCCGTCCATCACCGGCATCTGCACGTCCAGCAGCACACAGTCGAAAACGCCGCTGTCCATGGCCAGCAGCGCGGCCGCGCCATCGTTGACGATGGTGATGCGCGCGCCGGCCCGCTGGACCAGAATGCGGGTCAGCTCCTGGTTGAGCGGATTGTCTTCGGCCAGCAGGATGTGGGCGCCGGCCAGGCGGCCCATCACCTGGTCCATGCCGTCGGCGCTGCTGCCTCCTGCCCGGGCGGCGGCGCCGGCGGCCGGGGCCAGCGTCTCCAGCGTCACTTCGAACCAGAACAGGCTGCCCGAACCGCCGCTGACCACGCCCACGGTTCCGTCCATCCTTTCGGCCAGCTGGCGGCAAATGGCCAGCCCCAGGCCGGTGCCGCCGTACTTGCGGGTGGTCGAGCTGTCGGCCTGGTGGAAAGGCTGGAACAGATTGCGCTGCTGTTCGGCCGACAGGCCAATGCCGGTATCCTGCACTTCGATGCGCAGGCGCAGGCGGCCGCGCTGCTCGCCCAGTCCGCGGGCCCGCACCCACACCCGGCCGCGCTCGGTGAACTTGATGGCGTTGCCGATGTAATTGCCCAGTATCTGCGACAGGCGCAGGGCGTCCCCGGCCACCCGGCGCGGCAGGTCGGGCTGCACCTGCACCAGGATCTCGAGGCCTTTCTCGCGCGCCAGGCCGACAAAGCCGGCCGCGGTTTCGGCGATCACATCATGCAGGTCGACCGGCAGGGTTTCGATTTCGAGCTTGCCGGCATCCATCTTGCAGAAGTCGAGGATCTCGCTGACGATGCGCAGCACGCTGTGGCCGGACTGCTGGATCTTGTCGATGTAGTCGCGCTCGCGCATCTCGCCCATGCCGTCCAGCGCCAGGTGCGCCATGCCGAGAATGCAATTGAGCGGCGTGCGGATTTCATGGCTCATATTGGCCAGGAATTCATTCTTGGCACGCACCGCCGCCTCGGCCTGGGCCAGGGCGTCCTCCAGCAGGCTGGTGCGCTCGGCCACGCGGTGTTCCAGGGTAACGGCGGCCTGCTCGGCCTGGCGCTTGGCCTGCAGCAATTCACGCTCGTAGCGGCGCCGCTCGCTGGCATTGAACACCGACATGCGGATCAGCTCGGGACGGCCCTCGGCGTCGCGGTCGAGCACGGAACTGACCAGCACCGGCAACAGCGCGCCGTCGCGTCCGCGCAGATCGATGGCGGTATCGCTGACCTTG
>CBFGOU010000697.1:0-3007 GCA_965650445.1 uncultured Oxalobacteraceae bacterium
CTGCGCAGCGGCCAGCGGCCCGACGGCACCCCGATCAGCGCGGTGATGCCGTTCACCTCGCTGGGCCAGCTGACCGACACCGACGTGCGCGCGCTGCACCATTATCTGCGCAGCCTGCCGCCGCGCGCGGCCGGGCAGCGCTGATCAGCGCAGCCGGCGCATCGACGACAGCTGGCTGCTCAAGCCGCCCAGATGCGGGTAGCGCCCCGGTCCAAAGACCTGGCACTGGCCGCGGAAGTCGGCGTGTTCGCAGAACTCCCACTGGCCGTAGTGGATGATGATGGACTGGGTGCGGTCGTTGAAATTGAGGGCGCCGAAGTCGCGCAGCACGCGCTCGCTGGTTTCGCGCCGGTCGCCGCTGAACTCGGCGTGACGGAACAGTTCGACGGCCGCGCCGCGCTCGTCGTTGCGGTCGTCGCGATAATCGCGGCCATCGCGGCCATCGCGATTAGCGTGCTCCTCGCGCCAGTCGCTGCGGCGCTCCCGATCCCAGCCCTGGCCGCCGCCGACCTCGCGAATCGACGAAACGCGGTTGTCCAGGCGTTTCAGATCCGGATACTCGCCGCGCTCGAGCACCACGCAGCGGCCCCGGAAATCCGGTGCCGCGCACACTTCCCAGCGGCCGGAGCGCACCACCATGCTCGACGTACGGTCGTCGAAACCGATCTCGGACAGTTCGCGCACCGGCCCCTGCAGCGTGACATTGCGCCCGCCGAATTCGGGACGCGAGTACAAGGTCAGTTCGCCGGCTTGGGCAGCCTGCGCCAGACAGGAAGCGCCGGCCAGCAGCGCGATGGTGAGTGAACGTTTTAACATGACGATATCCTTGACTGATCGATTCGAGAGGCCCAATGCCAACGAGCGTATAACGGTCCGCCGGGCCGGCGCGGCGACACCGATGCGTAACAAATGGCAACCGCGGCAGCGGCGTGCAAAGCCTCAGGACGGCAAATAGTCAGTAGAATTGCCGTTTTGCCCGAGCTGCATTATCCATGAGCGCCAGCCCCTCCGCCGTCCGCACCGAAATCGCCGCCCTGTGGCAGCTGGCCTGGCCGATGCTGGTCGGGCAGATCGCCACCGTTGGCATGGGCGTGGCCGACGTGGCCATGACGGGCCACGTGAGCGCCGACCAGCTGGGCGCGGTGTCGCTGGGGGCGTCGGTGTGGACCATCATCCTGGTCACGGTGATCGGCACCATGATGGCGATTAATACCGTCGTGGCGCACGACATGGGCGCCGCGCGCTTCGACCGGATACCCCATTCGGTGCGCCAGTCCTTGTGGAAGGGCGTCGGCGTGGGCGTGGCGGCATGCCTGCTGGCCAACCTGGCCACGCTGGTGTTCGACCATATCGGGCTGGAAGCGCCAGTGGCGCGCAATGCGTCCATGTTCGTGCATGTGATCAGCCTCGGGCTGCCTGCCTTCGCCTGCTACCGCGCGCTGTACGGCTACACCACCTCGATCAACCAGACCAAGCCGGTGATGGTGATCGCCCTCTTCGGCCTGCTGTTCAACATCGCCGTCAACTGGCTGCTGGTGTTCGGGAACTGGGGCTTGCCACAGCTCGGCGCGGTCGGCTGCGCGGTCTCCACCGCCATCGGCATGTGGCTGATGCTGGCCGCCATGGTGTTCTGGATCCGCTACGCCGAACCCTACCGCCAGACCGACCCGTTCACCCATTGGGAGTGGCCCAACTGGAGCGAGATCGCCAGCATGCTGCGCCTGGGCGTGCCGATCGGCGTGACCTATTTTGCCGAAGTGAGCGCCTTCGGCGCCGTCAGCCTGCTGCTGGCGCCGTTCGGCGTGGTGCAGGTGGCGGCCAACCAGATCGCGCTCAATTTTTCCTCGCTGACCTTCATGGTGCCGCTCACCTTCGGCATCGCCCTGATCAGCCGCGTCGGCCAGGCGCTGGGCGAAGGCAATCCGGCGCGCGCCCGTTTCGTGGCCTGGACCGGCGTGCGCATGTCGCTGGTGTTCGCGGTCGGCTCGGCCGCCTTCATCGCCGCCTTCCGCTGGCAGATCGCGCGCGCCTACACCTCCGACCCGGCGGTGCAGGAATTGAGCGCGCACCTGCTGTTGCTGGCCGCCGTGTTCCAGCTGTCCGATGCCGCCCAGGTAGCCACCTCGAGCGCCATCCGCGGCTACCAGGTCACGCGCGCGCCGATGCAGATCCAGCTGCTGGCCTTCTGGGGCGTGTCGCTGCCGGTCGGCTTCGTGCTCGGCAGCGCCCCATCCTGGCTGCCGTTCGCGCCCGCCGTGCCGATGGCCGCCACCGGCTACTGGATCGGGCTGGTGCTCGGCCTGACCGTGGCCGCGCTGCTGCTGTCGCTGTCGCTGTACCGGTTAGCCAGGGAACGGCTGAGCCCCTGATTTTTTTCACCACTCCACAAGAGAGATCCATGCGAATGACCCTATGCCTGCTCGCTGCACTGTCAGCCGCCCCCGCCAGCGCGGAGCGCCTGACACTGGACCGCATCCACGCCGACCCGGCGCTGGCGGGACCAGCCGTGCGTACCCTGCGCGTGTCGCCCGACGGCGCCCGCGTGACCTTCCTGCGCGGCCGCGCCGACAACCAGTTCCAGCTCGACCTGTGGGAATACAATGTGCGCGACAAACGCAGCGCGCGCATGGTCGATTCGACCGCGCTGGCGCCGAACGAAACGCTGTCGCCCGAAGAACAGGCGCGGCGCGAGCGCACCCGCACGGCCAACCTGTCCGGCATCCTGAACTACAGCTGGTCGCCGGACGGCAAGCAGCTGCTGGTGCCGCTGGCCGGGGACCTGTACCTGGTCGACGCGGCCCATCCCGAGCAGGCGCGCAAGGTCGCCAGCTGCAATGTGGCCGATCCCAGGATTTCCCCGCGCGGACGCTATCTGTCCTTCGTGCGCAAGCAGAACCTGTTCGTGATCGATCTGGCCAACGGCGAAGAGCGCCAGCTCACCAGCGACGGCGGCGGCACCGTGTTCAATGGCGAGGCCGAATTCGTGGCGCAGGAAGAAATGGGCCAG
>CBFGOU010000698.1:0-2999 GCA_965650445.1 uncultured Oxalobacteraceae bacterium
CGGCCACCTGCGGGTGGTGAAACAAGACCTGCTGGTAAAACTCGCGCCAGACCAGTTCCGTCAGCCACACCGCCGCGCCTTCGCCACCCCCGCCGCGCGCGATCAGTTCGACCATGGTGCGCACCAGATGGCGGATCGACAGCGTGCCGAAGCGAAGGTGCACCGACAGGTAGGAAGTGCCCTTCACGGCCGGGTAGTTGCGCGCGTCGCCGTAGGTGCCGATGCGCCCGATGAAATCCTCGAACAGGCTCGATGCGCCGCGCATGCCCGGCACGATGCCCAGTTCGTGCAGATTGGTCGGCTCGAAGCCCAGCTGCGCCAGCGTCGGCAGGACCGCATCGGCGCCGGGGGCGGCCAGCGCCGCCGTGTGCGGTTCGACCGGGTAGGGCGCCATGCACTGCGGTTCGGCGGCGGCGCGCCTGAGCCACGCATTCTTATAAGGAGTAAAGACGGAAAACGGCCGGCCACCCTGGGTGAGCACCTCGTCCTTGTGAAAAATGACCTGGTCTTTGCTCAGCACAAGGCGCCGTCCCGCCTGCGCCAGCGCCTGCGCCACGGCCGCGTCGCGCGCGATGGTTTGCGGCTCGTAATCTTCGTTGGCGAACACCGCGTCCACCCGCAATTCGGCGGCCAGCGCGGGAATCGCTTCGGCGGGGTCGGCATGGCGCACCAGCAGGCCGCCGCCGAGCGCGCGCAGCTCGGCCTCGAGCTCGGCGATACTGGCGTGGATGAATTCAACGCGGCGGTCGGCGCGCGGCAGGCTGTCCAAAATTGTCGTGTCGTAGATGAAGACGCAATGGACGACATTCGATGAAATTAGCGCGTGATGCAAGGCCGCGTTATCGAAACAGCGAAGGTCGCGCCGAAACCACACCAAAGAGTTGCTCTGCTTCATCATCATGCTCGGGGTCAAGGCCGCGACACTTTTTCGTGCCTACCATCGATTTTGATGGTGCCCCGGAGCGGGCTTCGCGACGGTCCGGGCCTAAATCAGTGTAAACTATCGAAAAGATCATTGGGAACCTCAAAAACCTACCGTGCGGCGTCGTTTCGCTGCGGTTTGTCGAAGTCCCCCTTGTCGTAGCCGGATACCAGCAGCAAACACCAGAGAGCGAGCAGAGTGAGACGCGTATGAAAAAAAGCAAAATCGGCAATCCTCTGCCTATGCCTGGCATGACGCAAGACACGACCAATCCTGTCAACGGCGTCGAGATGGGCAGCGGCGAGCCCGCCCCATCGGCGCTGAATCTGGCCAATCACTTTCTAATTGCCATGCCGTCGATGGAGGATCCGATTTTCGGCGGCACCGTGGTATACATCTGCGAACACAACGACAAGGGCGTGCTGGGGGTGGTGATCAACAAGCCCACCGACATGACCATGGAAGTGCTGTTCGAACGCATCGACCTGAAACTGGCCGACGGCCTGCGCACCACCGTCGTCAACGAGCCGATCATGTTCGGCGGCCCGGTCCAGGACGACCGCGGCTTCGTGCTGCACACCCCGGGTTCGCGCTACTCGTCCTCGCTGACCGTGACCCAGGACGTGGCCTTCACCACATCCATCGACGTGCTCGAAGCGGTCGCCAACGGCGACGGTCCCAAGCGCCTGCTGGTGTCGATCGGCTACTCGGGATGGAGCCCGGGCCAGCTGGAAGAAGAGATCGGCCGCAACGGCTGGCTCACCGTGCCGGCCGAGCCGCACGTACTGTTCGACCTGCCGATCGAGGAGCGTTACAACGCCGCCATCAAGCTGCTCGGCATCGACCCGATGATGCTGGCCTCCGAGGCCGGCCATGCGTAAGGCCATGCGTGGTGAGTGAGGGCACGCAGCAACCGTCCGTTGAACTGGTCCTGGGATTCGACTTCGGCATCAAGCGCATCGGCATCGCGATGGGGAACACCCTGACCGGCCAGGCGCAGCCGCTGGCCGTGGTCAAGGCGATCGACAATGCCACCCGCTTCGCCCAGATCGGCGCGCTGATCGACGAATGGCGCCCGGCCCTGCTGGTGGTGGGCGAACCGCGCCACCCGGACGGCGCCGAACACGACATGACCTTGCGCAGCCGCCGCTTCGCCAACCAGCTGCATGGCCGCTTCAATCTGCCGGTGACTCTGGTGGACGAACGCTATTCCTCGGCGGTGATCCCGTCCCGGCGCGGCGACATCATCGACGCCAAGGCCGCTTCCATCATCTTGCAACAATACTTTGACGACCATGTCCATCATAACTAAGCAACTCGACGCCGAAGCGCTGTATCAGACACTGCTGGAGCAGACCCGCGCCGGCCTGGCCGGCGTGAGCGACGCCGCCATCGTCGGCATCCACACCGGCGGCGCCTGGGTGGCCGAACGGCTGGCGGCCGACCTGGGCCTGACTGCGCGCCTGGGCTTCATCGACATCTCGTTCTACCGCGACGACTACGCCAAAAAGGGCCTGCAGCCGCACGTGAAGTCGACCCAGATCGGCTTTAACGTCGACCATGCCACCATCGTGCTGGTCGACGACGTGCTGTTCACCGGCCGCACCGTGCGCGCGGCCGTCAATGTGCTGTTCGACTACGGCCGTCCGGCGCGGGTCATGCTGGCCACCCTGACCGACCGGGGCGGACGCGAACTGCCGGTGGCGGCCGCGTTTGCCGGCGCGACCGTCGAGCTGTCGGCCACGCAATCGCTGGAGCTGTCGCGCAGCGCAGAGGGAAAATTTACGCTAACAATAAAAGAAGACCATGCTTAATCCGCAACTGAACAAAAATGGCGAGCTACAGCATTTGCTGAGCATCGAAGGACTGCCCAAGTCCATCGTCAACCATATCCTCGACACCGCATCGAGCTTCGTGGGAATCTCCGACCGCGAGGTCAAGAAAGTGCCGCTCATGCGCGGCAAGAGCGTGTTCAACCTGTTCTTCGAGAACTCCACGCGCACCCGCACCACCTTCGAGATCGCCTCCAAGCGCCTGTCGGCCGACGTGATCAACCTGAACATCTCGGCCTCCTCGG
>CBFGOU010000699.1:0-2994 GCA_965650445.1 uncultured Oxalobacteraceae bacterium
AGCCCCGAGCCTTCCACCCGGCAGCGTAGCCCGCACACGAGAGCGCCTTCGCCATGACCGTGCACAAGGCGCAGGGCTCGGAGTTCGATGAAGTGTGGCTGCAGCTGCCACGGCAGGATAGCCGCGTGCTCTCACGCGAACTGGTCTACACAGGCCTGACCCGCGCCCGCCAGCGCCTGCAGGTAGCCGGCAGCGCCGACGTACTGGAGGCCGCGTTGAAGCGGCATGCCAGTCGCCTCGGTGGATTGGCCTGGCGGCTGGGCGCGGAAGAGGTGCCCGACGAACCAACGCGCATCGAACAACCCACGGTGCAGGGCCAGTTGTTCTGATCATGGGTCGGATCCCTTTCCCAACGGGAAAGGGCTCTGACCCCATCCAGATCTCGGCAGCGCTTCTGTCGCATTTGCCCTTTGATGACGCCGCTGGCGCTGCCTATCCTGCGTTGCTACCCCACGACACAGGAACCGGCACATGGCGCTTATCGCGCTTGATGACCCACGCTGGGCCGAACTGCAGCACGCTTACGGCGCAGCAGATGACATCCCGGAGCTGCTGGCCAATCTGAGTATTCCAAAGGGTGAAAGATCGGAAGACGATTCGATTGACGATACTTGGCATGAGCTTTGGGGCAGTCTGTGTCATCAAGATGATGTTTACAGCGCCTCGTTTGCCGCAGTTCCCCACATCGTCGATGCCCTTCTTCTAAGGCCTGAACTGCTTTCGGTTCACTTCGTCGGGCTTCCGATCACCATTGAAATGGAGAGGCGGGAAGCGGGCATCCAGCTTCCTGAGTTCGTGGAGCCAGAGTACTCGGCGGCACTGCAGAAGCTTGCTTGGTTTGCTGCCAGCATCGTCTCAGAGAAGCACGACAACAGCATGAGTTCCTGTTTACTGACAGTGCTTGCGCTGGAGCACGGAAACACCAGTGTGGCGCGAATGCTGAATCAGATTGATCACTTCGAGGCTGATGAGGCTGTCGAGCTGTTCCGCAATCACTGAAGCGGCTGTTCAAATCGACTCGACTTCGACGCGAAGTCAGCGTCATTTGATTTTTGGTACCTACGCCAGCGCTGTCTATCCCACGCTATCTACCCCCACGACACAGGAACCGGCGCATGGCGCTTATCGCCCTTGATGACCCACGCTGGGCCGAACTGCAGCATGCCTATGGCGCGGCCGATGACATTCCGGAGCTGCTCGCCAATCTCAGCATCCCGAAGGCCGAAAGATCGGAAGACGATCCGATCGAAGACACCTGGCACGAGCTGTGGAGCAGTCTGTGTCACCAAGGGGATGTCTACAGTGCTTCGTTTGCGGCCGTGCCACATATTGTTGATGTGCTTTCGCAGCAGCCAGAGCTCTTGATGTTCGACTTCGTTGGACTGCCAATCTCGATTGAAATGCAGAGGCGGGAAGCCAGCATTTCGCTTCCTGAGCTCGTGGAGCCGGAGTATTCGGAGGCTTTACAGAAGCTCGCGCGATTTGCTGCGAGCATCGTCACGGGAAGGCATGATGAAAGTATGAGTTCCTGCCTGTTGGCAGTACTCGCCTTGGAGCATGGAAACTTCGGTGCAGCGCGGATGTTGATCCAGATCGGGCCATCCGAAGTGGATGAGATGATGGAGTTGTTCCGAAATCGCTAGCCAAGAGCAGTCGAGCATGGCTCGACTCTACAAAAGCGTATTTCGATCATTTTGGCGTTCATCCACGCATGGCGTGGATCTACCGATCAAGGTCGACACCTACCAGAAGCAGGCCATGCAATTCCGACAGATCGCGGAAACCTGTCGAAGGCGGGGTGGGTCCGGTTGCGGGGGCGTGAGCGCCATGGATGGCGCGACCGAGCTTACAGGGACGTACTTGCAGCGTCCCCCGCAACCGGACCCACCCCGCCATCCCACGGAATGCCGGCTTTTGACCTTGACGTTGATGTTGCCTCGGCAGGTGCAGGGCGCAGCCCTGCCGCCAAACCTACTCCGGCATCAACACCAGCCCATCCGGATACACGATCGCCGCTTCGTCAGCACTGACATCGAAGAACCCCACGCCGTGCTTCTCGGCCAGGTCCTGCACCAACCCATGCGCGCGCTCGGCCACCGAATACGCGAACGCGCCATAGATCACATCGCGGCCGATGCTGTACTCGGTCACTTCGGCGCGATCGTCATCGTCGTTGCTCAGCGGCCCGTTCAGCGGCGGAAAGACCGCCGCCATCTCCGCGAACCAGGCCTGCAGCGCAGGGCTGCTGACCGCCGGATCGTCGTACTCGTGGCGCTCGTTCCACTGCGTCTGCTTCTCGAACCATGCGATGAAGGCCGCCGCTTCACGCGGGGCGACGCTGGCCTCGAACACCATCATGTCGTAACTCATTGGAGCGTCCTGCTGTCTGGGTGAAGCGACGCCGGGCATGCCCCGGCGCTACCGGAGGATTAGCGCCGGGGCATGCCCGGCGATTCGTATCAGGCGGACAGGGTAGCGCCGGGCCATGCCCGGCGGATCGCATCAGACGGACGGCGCTGCGGCGTCCGCCAACCCCAGCGTCAACGCCTTGGCCTCCGGGAACAGCGCGAACCGCAGGCCGACCAGGCCCATCAGCGCCTCGTCGCGCGCCTTGCACGCCGCGACGCTGCCGACCCGCCCCAGGGACGTGTCCAGTCGCTCGCGCAGCGCCTCGGCAGCGGCGATCGGCCTGCGCGCGGCGATCTGCCGGCGGTAATGCGCGGCGATCTCCTCCAGGATGTGCTCGACCGCCTCGCGGCTGCGCTCCGGCAGCTCAAGCCGCGCGCGGCGCAGCTGCAGGATGTTCAGGCCGATGCGGGCTTCGTTGAGCATGTCCACCGAGGCGATGTCGCTACCTTCCGGGGTCGCCGCCAGGCGCGGTGCCAGCAGGCCGAGCAGATCCAGCATGCGCGCGGCGAAGCGCTGGCGATCCTGCTGGCCACGGCCCTCGGCCGCTTCAGCCAACGTGGTCCAGCCCTGCCGTACCAGCCGGCG